>CAYZHS010000142.1:0-5229 GCA_964478295.1 uncultured Proteiniphilum sp.
ATGTATCCTCCCGAAATGAGCTTATGGTATATATAAAAATGATGAAGGAGATGGACTCACCAGAGTAAAAATGCGGATATTTAACATAATATAAAAGCCGGCTTACACCGGCTTTTGTTCTATTATTACATTTTGATATCTACACTTTAATTTTGCAAATATTGATCCTGATAAAGGTAAGCTCTTAACAAGAACACTACCGACTGTTCCCGTAAACAATTATCATTAGGGCCAAAATTACCCTTGCCGTCACCGACGGTAATTTTATATTTTGCCATGAACTTAGCAGGATCTATCCCATATTTCAAGAATCCGGACTGATCTTTAAAATCTGCTTGACCTGAGGCATCAATCTGAAAGCTATCAAAACATGCATCAAGCGTTCTGGTTATCATAGCTGCCATCTGCTGACGAAGCAGATATCCCTTGGGCTCAAATTTGGTTCCGTCCCCCGCACCGGCAGTAATCCCAAGATTAAATGCTTTTAAAACTTCAGGGTTGTCACAATCCAAAAATGTTTTTGTTGGGTGAACTTCTGCATTATTACCTGTAACTATTTCATAGAAATTAACAGCAACCTCGGCAAATTCTTCACGGGTAATAGGCCCATTCATCTTTCCTTTTATTTTTTCGGTTATGAATCCTAATTTAGCTGCTTGATCCAACTCAGGTACAAGACCCGGTGAGGAATATTCATATGCTGGGACTCCAACTCGTACAACATTAGAATAAGGCGACACTACTGTTTTTTCGACTATTTGATATTTATAATATATCCTGAATGAATAAGTATCAGCTTCTATCTTAATCTCCCCTATGCCCACCGAATTACTTGGTCGTATTTCTATGAAACTATCTAATTGCGAACCCGTGGAATACGGTATTTGACCAGTTTCCGATGCCCATTTTCCGTTAGAAATCTTCCAATCAGCAAATGCACTAATTCTAACCTGCTGGTTAGCTATAGTGGTACTATCAGGAGTATCCCAGCTTAGTATAATATACGGGGCACCATTTGCATCCTCTTTTAGTTCAGCCTTGGGATTATGAGGGGCCTCTAAGTCTGGAAGAGTATTCGAGGTATTTTTCCCGGTGGATGCTATTTCGGAAAACGGTCCCACCTTATATGCTCCTTGATTCTCCTTCTCATATTTAATTAAAAAACGGACACGGAAATAATAAGTGTTGTTATCAAGACTAAAATTATCACCAAGGTGATTTGATGTAATAAATGTATCCATTACATTATTATCATCTATCCTCATATTAGCTACTCCTACAAGAAAAGGAGATGGAGCCCCTGTTTCGGTATCGGGTCCCCAGGTTTTGCCCTCGGAACGCCAAGGGCCATCATTGATTTTCAGGTCTATTTCGGCCAATATATCGCCTAATATTTGATCCGGTCCTGGGGCGTATAATTTTGATATTGATTCAGGCTCAGTCCAGCGGATTATCATTCCGGTGTATATATCATAGTGAGCTGTCAAACTGACAGGAGTCTCTAATGTTTCGGGAATTTCTCCCGCAAAAACTGATGGAATAAAAGAAATTAGGAATAATAAAGACATTAATACAGCAATTATCCTTTTTATCATGTATATCCTCTCCAATACATATTTTTACTTATGAATTATACCAATAATTATTAATACATCATACTATACTATTGCCGTAAACATATCAAAAAATTGCCTCATCTCTTAGGTAGCATAGGATTACTATCGTGACAGGGAAAGAGTTATAATACCCCTAGCGCAATAAAAATGCCGAAGCAAAACTCCGGCATCTCAAACATATTAATTAAACTGGGCCTTTGAATCTTGTTGAACACAAAAATGCTTATTCCTGTGTAAACCAGTATCTTACAGCGTTGGTTTCGGTATCCAGAGGCAGGGTGGCGTCCTCCAGACCGATTATCAGGTAGTTGACGTCATCTCCTTTTTCCAGAGCATAGTAACATGTTTGGTCCGCAGGCGAATTTCCATCCTTCCAAGTTTTGCCGTAATCAGAGCTGACTTTGCTGGTTCGGCTACTAAAGGTAATCTTTCCATCTTTCACGGCATACTTACCTTTGATAACTATTTCCGATCCCAAACCCGTGGAAATTAATTCAGCAAAGGTTCCATCGCTATTAAACTGATACTCTTCCCTCGAGCCGTATGCACCAAACTCAAAGCTTCCGGTACCGGTGTTATATCTGGCACCGGTCATGCCATTGCTCCACTTTCCAACGATAGAGCCACTTTCCACTTGGGGATTAGCAGGCTGGCTCGCAGGGGGTGTAACTGCTGGATCCGGCTCCACCGGCCCACCATCAACGATTTTGTCGGAGTTTTCAAAGGTGCGGTTGCTAAAGAGTAGCGCCTGTTCACGGGTTGCGTTGGTGTAGTTTTTCGCATCTTCGGCGGTGGGGGTGTTCTTGGGAACGAATAAATTATTGGTGACTTGTATGATTTTATATTTCGCCATGAAATATACCGAAGGCTTGAAATTCGGGAAAATATTCGCGTCGTCTGCAAAGGGAGCCACTCCTTTATAGTCAAGGGAATGTTTGGTATAGGTGGCATCTTCTTTGATTGTCCAACCCTCCCAGTTTACCTTTTTATATACCCTGGTCAGCATTGCAGCGCACTGTTCGCGGCTTATAAGCTGGTCGGGAGCAAATTTGTTATTACCTACACCAACCACGATATCGCCCGCATAGGCTTTGAGTACGTCGGTGTCCTTGGTATCGGTAAACGTTGTGTTTGGAGCCGGGGAAACCGTCTTTCCCGAAAGGGCTTCGTACAGCTTTAGAGCCACAGAGGCAAATTCGGCGCGGGTAATGGGCTTGGTCAGATCGGCATCTTTAAATTTATCGGGGTAAAGACCGTTTTCTTGCGCCTTTTCAACCTCAGGAGTTGCCCAAGGACTGGTTTTACCCCAGGCTGGCATGTTCTGAGAAATCACATTGGAAAAAGGGCTGTAAATATTTACTGAAACAGTACTATCTATACCGGCTTGCTTGTATTCACGAAGATCTAAGGAATATCTGGTCTTGATTTCATAGGCGGCTTCCTCATAGCTGTCCTTATAGTCCTCAAAATAGGTTCTAGCATCGAATAGAATGGACTCGTTAGAAACCCACCAAGAATGGATTTGCTTGAAGTCCTTGTCTCCTTTTTTCCTAAGCCATATTTCAGCACTCACAGAACCGCCTGTCGCGACGTTTAGATCCCCGATGTTCTGGGGTGGTTTTTCCAACTTTACCGCCAAATAAGGAGTGTCGCCGCGCATTTCAACTTCTGCTCCCTTGAGTACGGGGGCATGGTTAATCATCTTGTCAGTATCCAGTTTTACATTGGCCGAGAGGACGAACTCCTTGGACCATGGAGAGAGCACATAGGTATTGCCATTATCAAAGGATTGAGCTATGCGGGCTCTGAATGTAATGCTGTTGCTTGTGAAATAGTCCCAGCCTGCATCTATAATGGTTTTGGCAATAGCATCGCCAAACAAATCTGAAGGGTAGGCATCTCCGGAGCCGGCATAGTACTCCCCGTTTCTACAGTGTATATAATACTTGTTCTTTTGGCTATCGGGAACCGTTTTCGGAGAATCCCATGCTGATGTATACTGCCAGCTTCCGTTATTGATTTTGGCATCCACTTGATAATAGAATGATAGGCCATCTAAATCGGGATTATCCGGGTCGTCCTGCACCCGCTTTGCCATATACTCCCGAAAATCGTCGGGAGCGCTGATGTAGAGCTTAAAGTAGCTGTAATTAAGCATCACACCAAAATGGGCGGGAGCACCGAGGGCTTTCGGCGGAGCCACTTCGGCCAATGCTGTAAGGGGTAGGACGCTGATTAATACCGTTAGAATTAACAAAGCTGAAATGAGTTTTTGTTTCATTGATTTTCCCTCCATGAAAAAAAAATTGTTTTTTATGTGAAACAAAAGAACCGGATACGAAAATGATACGTCTTGTTATCAAGTCTAAAATTATCCCCCAAGTGATTTGATGTGATAAAATCAGATGGTATTAAAGATATAAGGATCCTCTCCATTACATACTTTAACAGATATATTATACCAAGCATTATTAACTCATAATACTATGTTGTTGCCAAATAAATATCAAATAATTGCTATATCGGATACTTGGTTCTAAGAAATTGACCTTATAAATTCGGATGGTGTTACTCCAACCTTCTTTTTAAAGACAGAAGTAAAATGACTATGGCTTGAAAATCCTAAAATATATCCTACCTCTGTAATTGAGTAGTTTTTTGATTTTAGATATGTAAGCGCTTTCTTTATTTTTATTTCCATATAATACTCATAAGGGGTTTTTCCAGTTTGTGCTTTAAACAACCTTACGAAATAATAGGGGCTTAAATTTACAATACTACTAAGTACGGAAAGTGAAAACTCATTAGTATAATTTTCCCACAGATAATCGACCGCAAAGTTAATTTCTTTTTTTGCCGAATATTTTCTTAGCTCTGTCATTTCCGGCATATTATTTCTCAAGCTCCTGATCAAGCTGATGCTAATCTCCATGGAAAGACTGTCCAAAACAAATTGGTATCCAAACTGCCTGTTTTGAAACTCTGTCTCGAAATTTGATATAAGTGTAAGCAAGTTGTTGCTTAAATAGGCTGTATCGTTATAAAAAGATAACTCGGATTTGTTGAAGGCCTCTTTTGTAACCTTTTGCAGCTTGCCGGGGGAAATGAACATACATATAAATTTTATATCATTTGAATTGCTGTACATTTTGTTGATTGGCGGTAATATTAGTTTTTGACCTGGATTTGTCGGTAATAGTGAGTTTTTATGAACGCATATTTCTTTTTTATCTGCATAAAAGCGTGGAATTTCAACTGTCGGCACAGCAAAGTGATAGCATTCAAACTGGTTTTCACCTTCTACAAAAAACCTTGGCTTAAATATTGCTAAATCAGAATTGCCAAATGATTCCGGTACGGTATTCGGAAGTCCTATAATGTTTTCCAGGACTTTTTGACACATACCCATAAAATATACTCCCCTTCATTACCATACTGTTTGAGAAAGTACGTTTTATTGTAATTTACACCCGTCTCCTAATGATGTGCAGAACTAGCAGTATAATCCGTATACTAAAATGGCAGCAATATATTTTTACGCAAAACAATTATCGGATAATCTATTTTCCCTTCAAGTTGTTTTTCCATTCCTTCCATTGCACATGTCGCAAAT
>CAYZHS010000143.1:0-5211 GCA_964478295.1 uncultured Proteiniphilum sp.
TGGAAACAAATTTAATAATTGCCTATACAGGTATAGCAATTATGCTGGCACTTGCTGGTATTGGAAGTGCGTATGGGGTTACTATTGTAGGTAACGCTGCTATTGGTGCAGCAAAGAAAGTGGATGGGAAGTTTGGTAACTTTTTGGTATTAACCGCACTACCCGGAACACAGGGTCTTTACGGATTTGCTGGTTACTTTATGTTCCAGAGTATATTTAACATCCTTACTCCCGAAATTACTGCTATTCAGGCATGGGCAACTTTAGCATCGGGGTTGGCACTTGGTTTTGTTGGACTATTCAGTTCAATTCGCCAAGGGCAGGTTTGTGCCAATGGTGTAGTATCTATAGGACAAGGACATGACGCTTTTGGTAATACACTTATTTTAGCTGTTTTCCCTGAGCTTTACGCTATCGTGGCTCTAGCCGCTGCATTTCTTATGGGATCGGCAGTTGTATAGATTTACAGTTAAAAGAAAAACAATTCATTATAAGGGATATATTTCTACGAAATATATCCCTTATTGCGTTCTATCAATTCCTATATCATTCATTGAAGCAGGATCTTCAACAGGCTCCAGATGAGTATCTACAGTTACAGGTTCAGTAAACATGCTTATGATATGCTCTTCTATCTTATCGGCACAATCGTGTCCTTGCTTAACACTCCAGCTACCTGGAACCAACAAGTGAAAGAAAATAAATTTACGTTGCCCCGCCATACGTGTCATTAACGAATGGTACTCAATCTGATCTGTCTTGAGTGAATCGAGATAAACAATTATTCTTTTCATATCCTCATCTGGTATAGTTACATCCATCAATCCTCTAGCAGAACGCTTTAATAGCTTATAGCCTGTATATATAATATTAACAGCTACAAACAGCGCAATTATAGGGTCTACTATGTACCAACCAGTGAATCTAACAATAATTATACCCACAATAACACCAGCTGAAGTCCATACGTCTGTGAGCAAGTGCTTTCCGTCTGCTTCCAATACCAGCGACTTTCTGCTCTTTCCGTGATGTATAAGAATTAGTCCCGCTCCAAGATTAACAAGTGATGCCGTTAAAGAAAGAAGTAAACCAACGTCTACATTATCAATAGAAACAGGATTAATAAGTCGTGGTATAGCACTTCTTATTATGCTAAATGCAGCAATAATAATAAGCGCACCTTCAGTTGCACTAGAGAAATACTCAGCCTTACTGTGCCCGTACATATGCTTTTTATCGGCCGGCTTTTGTGATATATTTAACATCACCAGTGCAAATATCGCTGCAAAGAGATTTACAAACGACTCAAGAGCATCAGACATAAGTCCCACCGAACCAGTTATGAAGTATGCATATGATTTAAGTAATATCGTAACTACTGCTGCTACAATAGATAGATAGAGAAAATATTGCAGTGGAACCTTTTTCATTTTAATCTTGATATACTACGAGTGAATTATTGCAGAGCAAAAGTACAAAATAAAGCCTATTAATTGAAAGATGCGGTTAAAAACGGTTAAACAAATCTTTAGTAAGAATTATATCTATATCAACACCAATTTATAACAACAATCTGCTTTAAGGAGTAATCCTTTTTCATTATCTTTGTATACTTGAAAGTGGCTGTTTGCTACATATCCTTATTTCAAACAACTAATTGTATAGGAATAAGGCACAAATAATTAGATAGAGAATTTAATTGAGAATATAGAGTATGTTTGAAAATTTAAGTGATAGACTAGAGAGGTCGTTTAAGATATTAAAAGGTCAAGGTAAGATTACCGAGATTAATGTTGCTGAAACATTAAAGGAGGTTCGACGAGCACTACTTGATGCCGACGTAAACTATAAGACCGCAAAGGAATTTACCGAAACAGTTAAACAAAAGGCTCTGGGTCAGGATGTACTTAATGCAGTTAAGCCAGAACAGTTGATGGTTAAGATTGTTCATGATGAGTTGGCTCTATTGATGGGAGGCACTGCAGAAGACATTAACATAAAAGGCAATCCTGCAGTTATCCTGATGTCTGGATTGCAAGGGTCTGGTAAGACTACCTTCTCGGGTAAGCTTGCCAATATGATAAAAAGCAAAAGGGGCAAAAACCCTCTACTTGTAGCTGGTGACGTTTATCGTCCTGCTGCTATTGAACAGTTAAAGGTTCTGGGTGAACAGATTGGAGTTCCTGTTTATTTTGAAGAGGACAACAAGAACCCGGTAAAGATTGCTAAAAATGCTATTGAATATGCACGTCAGCATGGCAGAGACCTGGTAATTATTGACACTGCGGGACGACTAGCCATTGACGAGGAGATGATGGCTGAGATTGAGTCTATTAAGAAAGCTGTTAATCCTCAGGAGATTCTTTTTGTGGTGGATGCAATGACCGGACAGGACGCTGTGAATACTGCTAAAGAGTTTAATGAGCGCTTGAATTTTAATGGTGTTGTGCTTACCAAACTAGATGGTGACACTCGTGGTGGTGCTGCTCTCTCTATTCGCTCGGTAGTAGATAAACCTATTAAGTTTGTTGGTACTGGTGAGAAGCTTGATGCTATTGATGTATTCCACCCAGAACGTATGGCCGATCGTATATTGGGTATGGGTGACGTGGTTACACTTGTTGAGAAAGCTCAAGAGCAGTATAATGAAGAGGAAGCTCGCCGTCTTCAAAAGAAGATTGCTAAGAACCAATTCGACTTCAACGACTTTATAGCTCAGATACAGCAGATTAAAAAGATGGGTAACCTAAAGGATTTAGCATCTATGATACCTGGTGTAGGTAAGCAAATTAAGGATTTAGATTTTGATGATGATGCTTTTAAAGGTATCGAAGCAATTATTTACTCAATGACACCTCAGGAACGTACTAATCCGGAAATTCTTAATGGTAGTCGCCGTGCCCGTATTGCAAAAGGAAGCGGCACAGATGTACAGGAGGTAAACAAACTCATTAAGCAGTTTGATGAAACTCGAAAAATGATGCGTAAGATGACTACCGGTGGTGGTAAGCAGGTTATGAGAAATATGAGAAGAAGATAATTTCTAAATACTAAACTATGAAATTAATTGACGGCAAAGCGGTTGCTGCGAAGATAAAAGAGGAGATTGCTGCAGAGGTTGAGAATATAAAAGCGGTGGGAGGAAAAACGCCTCACCTTGCTGCTGTACTTGTGGGTCACGATGGTGGCAGTGAAACCTATGTGGCAAACAAAGTTAAAGCATGTGAGCAGGTGGGCTTTAAATCAACTCTCATTAGATATGAAGATAATGTAACTGAAGAGGAACTGCTTGCTTGTGTCGACAGGCTCAATAGAGATGAAGATATTGACGGTTTTATTGTCCAGTTACCCCTACCCTCGCATATTTCTGAGACCAGGATAACTGAAGCAATTGACTATAGAAAAGATGTGGACGGATTTCATCCGGTTAACGTAGGAAGAATGTCACTTGGCATGACTTGCTTTCTTTCTGCAACCCCATCTGGAATTGTAGAACTACTTAAAAGATACAATATTGAAACTAGTGGCAAGCATTGTGTTGTTTTAGGAAGGAGCAACATTGTTGGCAAGCCTGTATCAATGCTAATGCTTCAAAAAGCTAACCCTGGTGATTGCACCGTTACAATTTGTCACAGTCGCACCAAAAACATAAAAGAGTTTACACTTAAAGCCGATATAATCATTGCAGCATTGGGCGTGCCTGAGTTCTTAAAAGGAGACATGATAAAAGAGGGTGCTGTTGTTATTGATGTAGGCACTACACGTGTACCCAACGAAAAAAGCAAGTCGGGCTTTAAACTAACAGGTGATGTTATGTTTGAAGAGGTTGCCCCAAAATGCTCTTACATTACTCCAGTACCAGGAGGCGTAGGTCCTATGACAATAGTATCTTTACTTAAGAACACTCTTCTTGCAGCTAAAAAAGAGGTATATAGTTAATTTCAAGCTAATATCATCAACTGATACAATTGATTATTATTAGCTTGAAACAATTAGGTTACAGCTTATTACCTGCTTATCTTTATTAAAACAACACCAACAACTGTCCAAAAGAGTTCGCGAATACGCTTACAAAGGCTTACAAAAACTCCATAGGCTAGAGGTATTGATAGAATTCCATATACAACTACAAAACCACCTTCACGAGCTCCCATCTGCATTGGCATAAAAAAGAAGAGGTTTGAAATTAACGACTGTAGAGACTCTATTAATACGCTCTGACCAAACGTAATTGGCTGTTTTATAGCCTGCATCATAAGAATAACTTCAACACAGATAAGAATACGCGCAAAGAACTCTAAAGATAATGATATAAAAAAATCTTTTTTCCTATTCTTGTAAAGATCAGAAATAAGCTCATCCATCTTGTTAATCTTCTCCTGATTACTTTCTCTATAAGCTCTAATCTTTTTACCTATAAATGGTAAGCGACTGGCTATTATTAATGCTCTGTTTACCCCACCTCGGGTGTAAACCCTATATGCCCAAAGAAGAAGAAGGAATGTTGTACCTGTAGAGATGATTATACCTATCTCAACTGAGTCTGATAATACTGGTACAAGAAATAGTAGCAGCGGTATTGACACCATCCAGAAGAAGAAATGAGCTACAAAATGCATCATTGTGGATAGAAGCACAGAAGATGTTGCCTTTTGTATCCCAAGTTGAGGTTGCAATTCTATTATCTTATAGGGTTCTCCACCCATTAGTCCAAAAGGGGTGATATAATTTATCGCAAACCCACTTATAGTTAGTTTAAACAGACGAAAAAAGCCCACACTCTTAGTTTCTTCACTACCGTCGCGCAGTATTATATAGAGCGACAATGTATTTATTAAATAGATTAAAACCCACATTCCGATGATGGGGAGATACCACCAACCGGTCTCTTTCATATCTCTCAAGATATTATTTAAACCGATAGAGTATATCATAATTCCCAACGCAAGCGCGCCGAGAATAAAAAATATATTCTTAGCTATCTTTGCCTTCTTCACTATACTACTTTCTGAAAGGAGCTTTTACAGTTTCAGCCTTTAATGATTTATTCCTTATTTTTATAACAATCTCACTGCCTGGCTTTGCATACTCTGTTTTGACATATCCCATGCCGATACCCTTCTTTAGTGTTGGTGACATTGTACCAGATGTTACAATACCAATAACTTCATTATTTGCTATCAAAGCATTACCTTGAGCAGCATAAGATGA
>CAYZHS010000144.1:0-5196 GCA_964478295.1 uncultured Proteiniphilum sp.
ACATTATTAATCTGGTTGGGGTAGTCTGAACGACCAGTTGCAAATATAATATCATCTCTGGTTGCCATAGCCTTCTCGTAACTTATCTCAGGATTTGGATTAGCCAGTGCAAAAACGATAGGATCTTCGCTCATAGATTGAACCATTTCAGTTGTAAGAACATCTGCAACAGACAATCCCAAGAACATATCAGCATCTTTCATTGCCTCTTCAAGAGTGGTTATATCTCTATCCGTTGCAAACGGTTTCTTGCGCTCGTTAAGATCAGTTCTTTTTTTATTAATCACCCCTTTTGAGTCGAGCATCACAATATTCTCAAGTTTAGCTCCAAGTGCAATATAGAGCTGCGTGCACGAATTGGCGGCTGCACCTG
The DNA here is from genome assembly GCA_964478295.1 of uncultured Proteiniphilum sp. GTDB lineage: Bacteria > Bacteroidota > Bacteroidia > Bacteroidales > Dysgonomonadaceae > Proteiniphilum. The sequence continues at coordinate 374 of CAYZHS010000144.1, forward strand.
CACCATTTACCACAATGCGAATATCTTCAATATTTTTTCCATTTATCTCAAGAGCGTTTAACAGACCACATGCCGAAATAATAGCCGTTCCATGCTGGTCATCATGCATAATTGGAATGTCAAGTTCTTTTTTTAGTCGCTCTTCAATCTCAAAGCATTCAGGAGCTTTTATATCCTCAAGGTTTATTCCGCCAAAAGTTCTCAGGGTCTTTTTCGTTAACCTCAATATCAAAGACATCAATACCTGCAAAAATCTTAAATAGCAGACCTTTGCCCTCCATAACCGGCTTTCCGGCCATTGCGCCAATATCTCCCAATCCAAGTACCGCTGTGCCGTTTGATATAACTGCAACAAGGTTTCCTTTAGAGGTGTAATCGTATGCAGCTGCCGGATTTTTTTCAATCTCAAGACATGGCTCAGCCACTCCCGGAGAGTATGCCATCGAAAGATCGCGTTGAGAACTGTATGGTTTTGTGGGTACTACCTCAATTTTTCCAGGACGCCCTTGTGAGTGATATTTTAGGGCATCTTCACGTAGTTTATTGTTTGTCATTTTGATTGTAATTCTGTAGTAAAAATTATAATTTGTGCAAAATTATAAAATAAATGCGACAGATTATAATTTTGACCAGATTACTATTCATTAAAAGCTGGTTAAATCTACCTGCATTGTCTATACCAACTCCTGACCCTCCTCATAAATTTATGATGTGGGTATGATGTGGGTATGATGTGGATATGAGGAGGCTCAGGGGATGGGTAGGTTGAGCTTTAAACAAAAATCAGGACGATACAAACAAAATAAGGACGAAACAGACTTTTTTTACTTTTTTTACAGAGAAAAGATAGTCGTTCATCGTATAAAACTCTTATGTTCGTCGATTTACGCTTGATATCCCGCACTGATTGTGTTTATCTTTGTGAAGATTTTAAAAATTATAATGTTATGGAAACAAATTCAAATTCTTCTTCAGTAAATTCAAGTAGTTCTGTACATCGCAGAAATATCAACAATTCTCCTAAAAATCAGGGAGCGGTTTTCGGAGTCTTGCTTATTGTGGCAGGTATATTATTTCTTTCGTTGAACTTTGGTTGGATTGATTCTTCACTGAGATGGGTTATATTCTCATGGCCAATGATTTTTATTGTGTTATCGGTAATCAGTTTCACTAAAAAAGATTTTGCTTTCGGATTGGTGTGGCTCATTGGTGGCTTGTTTTTCTTGTTACCGCGACTGGCTGCTGTGTATCCCGACTATTTTAGCGGTATTAATCCTAACTTTTCGGCAACATATTGGCCGGTTCTTCTAATTATATTGGGAATAATTATTGTTTTTAGAATAGGAACAGGAAAAAACAGAGTTGGCAGCAGCTATAAGCATGGTGTTACAAATTCAACAGAAAATATAGGTGGACGTGTAAATAAAAGTGTAACATTCAGCGGTTCTGAGAGTATCTTTTTAGACCCTGTGTTTAACGGAGGAAGTTTAAATGCAGTTTTTGGTGGTGTTGTGCTCGACTTAAGAAAAACAACTCTACCGGTTGGTGAGACTTATCTTGATATTAGTGCTGTGTTTGGAGGAATAGAACTTTCTGTGCCAGATGATTGGTATGTTGAGTCTAATATTCAATCTATCTTTGGTGGTGTTGAGGATAAGAGGTTAGTTGCACATACAGATACTACCAGAAAGTTGATTCTGCAGGGAAGTTTAATATTTGGAGGTTGCGAAATATCGTAGAACAGAGTTATATGAAGCTTTTATCTCCATATAAAGTTTTCCGTATTCCATTTAAATGGTTTACTACTGTTTTGTTGCTCATACTTTTTCCGATATTGCTATCTGTTTCTTTTAATACTTTGGTGAGTTTTTCTTTCTTTTCGCTATTGCTTAAGAATTTGATAGATACAATATTTATGATTGGCTTTGCAATTTTGTTAGAGAAGATTATACCCTTCACTAATTATGTGAAATTAGATTTTACGCAGAGAATAATAAATTTTATTGCACTTGCCGTTTTAACTGTCTCAGCGTGGGTTACGCTAACTTATTTGTCGTCCTTTGTTGTGTTTGGTGCCGAAAACAGAGAAGAATTTATAAAGCTGATTCCGATTACTGCATTTATTGGTCTATTGCTCTATTTGATAGATATACTGTTTATAAATTACAGAATCCTGAAATTTTATACTGCAAATGAAAGTGATAATAAAGATAAGAGCCAAACGGAGAATGATACAGAAGATGAATTTGTTGAAGAAAGTATTGAGATTGAGAACGAGGCATTGGAAAGAATTGCAGTGAAAACGGGTCAGAAAATTGATGTTATACTTGTGCCGGATATAATCTATATCAAGTCCGACGGCGATTATGTGCAGATATTTACTGATAAAGGGAAGTTTATAAAAGAGGATACTATGAAGTATTTTCAAGCAAACCTTCCAGGCAATAAATTTGTTAGAGTACACAGATCATTTATAGTTAATGTTGAAAAGATTGCACGTATAGAGTTATATGAAAAACATAGCCAATTGCTCTTGTTGAAAAATGGCGATCAGGTTAAAACCAGCACTTCGGGATATAAAATGCTAAGAGAAGTTTTAAATCTTTGAGTGGATTAAATTAGGTAACAGATGTTGTTGTAATTATTGTTAAAACTCAGAAAACTGATTTGAGTTTTTAAGTTTTCTGTGCTACCTTTGTCGCGTTTTTGTAAGATAAGATGAATGGAAATAAAAGATAGAATTATAGAAAAGGCCCACGAACTGTACTTTCAGTATGGTATAAAAAACACATCTATGGATGAGTTGGCTTCTTCACTTGGTATATCAAAACGAACTATATATGAGAACTTTAAAGATAAAGAGGAGATTCTGAAATCTTTAATTATAAAGCTAAGAGATGAGCGAGACAGAATTTTTGCAGAGTTTCTGGTTGAGGGATATAATGTTGTTGAGGTGTTTGTAAATGTGATAGAGATACAGATGAAAATGCCCATTACCAGTGCTAAGTTTATTCAGGATGTATATAAATATTATCCAAAGATTTCAATATTAATACAAGAGAATATAGAGAAAAATAATGAGTTTCTGCAAAGTTTCTTGCTGAAGGGTATAGAGCAGGGGTACATTCGCGACGATCTGAATGTGGGGGTTACTGCATTTCTTGTGGAGGAGAGCACATATACTTATGTACGTGCATCATATCTCGAAAAACCACCTTTTTCTTTTTCTGATCTGTTTTATACAATGATGATTAATTTTGTGAGAGGAATATCTACAGAAAAAGGAATTAAGATAATTGACAATTATTTAAAGAATAAGAAGAATTCAGCTTCACCTTCTGATAATTAATATTGTTGTTGAGTGAACAAAAGTGATAGAAAAATTTTAAATATAATATGAAACAAAAAATTATGAATCAAAAGATAATCGGTCTGTTGCTTATAGTGGTGCTCAGTTTTGCGGGCTTACCCAAGCTTAAAGCTCAACAGGCTGACAGTTTAGAGATTGACTTAAGCACAGCTCTTAATATTGCTCTTAGCGAGAATCCAACAGTGAAGGTTGCTGATATGGAGATAGAGAAAAAGCAGTATGCTAAGAAAACAGCTTATGGTGCTCTTATGCCACAGATGGATATTTTAGGTCAGTATCAGAGGGCAATTAAACGACAAACAGTATACTTCGATGAAGGTTTAGGTTTTGGTGGAGGTGATATCGATCCTTCGCAATACACTCCCGAAGAACTTAAGATAATGGAAGTTGTGGGTAAAATGTTTTCTATGGGAGGCGATTCGGAGAACTCGGGAGATGGAATTCAGATGGGTCGTTTTAATGTTTGGTCGGCAGGATTAAATGTTAGTCTTCCAATTGTTGTTCCATCTTTATGGAAAAATATTCAGATGAGTGATGTTGATATTCACATTGCCATGGAGCAGGCCAGAGCATCACGAATTGATCTGATAAACCAGGTGAAGAAGGCTTACTACAGCTTATTGCTTGCAAAGGATAGTTATGAGGTTTTGAGAATGACTTACGAAACCGACTCTATTAATCTTGAGAATATTAAAAACAGATATAATCAGGGGGTGGTTGCTGAGTACGACGTGATAACTGCCGATGTAAGGCTTAAGAGTCTTATTCCAAATATGATTCAGGCCGAAAATATGATGAAGATTGCCGAGATGCAGCTCAATATGTTTATGGGTATAGATGGATATGTGCCATTGAAGGTTACCGGTTCGCTAGATGAGTATGAGTCGGCAATGTTCGACAACCTGATACCGGCCGATACGACACTATCGCATAACAGCGACCTGAAGCAGTTCGACCTTCAGCAGAAACAGGCTCAGAATGCTTTGGAGATGCAAAAACTTCAATATGCACCATCGTTGGTGAGTTCGTTTAACTGGACTTATATGAGTCAGAATAACGACTTCAAGTTTAGTACCTATAGATGGGATCCATACTCTATGTTGGGTATAACTTTGCAGATACCAATATTTAGCGGTGGTCAGAGATATCACAACGTTAAGCAGTCGCAAATTCAAATATATCAGCTCAATGAGCAGCGTAAAGAGATTGAGCGTGCACTAAAGCTTTCTATAAAGAACAACTACGATCTTATAAATAAAAATATTGAACAGGTTGTTGCTACACAGTCGTCTATTGAGCAAGCGCGCAAGGGACACGAGATAACCCTAAAGAGGTATGAAACAGGTATGGGCACAATTGTTGATGTAAACGCTGCTGCACTGGCTGTACTTAATGCTGAACTTCAAAACAGAAACGCCATATATGATTATCTGGCAGCGAAAGCCGACCTTGA
>CAYZHS010000145.1:0-5156 GCA_964478295.1 uncultured Proteiniphilum sp.
TGGATATTAAGATACTCGATTTAGCACTTATACTTCATGCCGAGCATGGTGGGGGAAACAATATCTTAATATCCAGATCTGTATATTTATTGCGACCTTTTATCATGAAAAGGAAGTTCTCGGCAACCGACTTATCAGGATCAGGAAGTCGAACGTGAAGTGAACGCCCTCTAAGGTCGTGCCTCAATACTTGGTAGGCATAGGCAATAATAGTTGGAAATTTTGCAATTAGATTTATAGTCTGACTGATTAAATTTTCTCGAGATATATCATCTGGATTCTCATCGTATACATAAAGTTCGAGAACACTTCTTGCAAGTATATTCATAATGTTTTTGCCTTGCAAAGAAAGAATATTCATTGTAGCTGTATGATTCAGCGGCATTGTTTGAGCAATGAGATTTTGTGTAGCATCTAATTCTTCCTTATTGGGAAGCCGACCCGATAAAAGAAGAAATATTGTCTCTTCAAATCCAAGTCTGTTTTCCTTTTGCACACCCGCAACCAGTTCTTCAACATCGAGACCTCTGTAATAGAGCTTTCCGGGAATTGGTTTTAACGATCCATCTGCTTGTCGCTCGTAACCAACAACATCACCTATACGAGTTAGTCCGGCCAAGACTCCGGAATGATCTTCATTACGCAGTCCTCGCTTTACTCCCATCTTGGTAAAAAGTTCTTTATCGATATCGCTTGTGAACAGAATTGAATCTGACAGGATCTTAGTTATTTCGTTATTATTCATATGATTACACTGTTGATTTAGTATATGTTTTTAATAATCTTATTGCACTTATGATATTTAGTTTCCGGATGGCACTAAAACTGCTGTAGTTCTAACATAGAGAGTGCTCTTTTTGTTTAAAAAAACCTTTTATATTTAAAGATTTTCTATCACTTTTGCCGAAAACTGTGATGTGGAAAGAGGTTTTCCATCTCCCATGAATCGGGCAAGGTCGGGTGTTGCATATCCATCCTCAAACAGCATCTCCAAAGAAGAAGTTATTAGTTTGGCAGGTTCTTCCCAACCCATATAGTTTAACATCATTACTCCGGAAAGCAACATAGAGCAAGGATTAGCGAGATCTTTACCTACAATATCAGGAGCAGTTCCGTGAGTAGCCTCAAATATAGCGTGACCTGTTTGGTAGTTAATGTTTGCACCAGGTGCAATTCCAATTCCTCCAACCATTGCCGCAAGCTGGTCGGAAATATAATCTCCATTGAGATTTAGGGTTGCAATAACAGAATATTCTTCGGGTTTTAGAAGTGTATTTTGCAAAAATGCATCAGCAATAACATCTTTAATAAAAACCTTTCCAGATTCAATAGCCTGATTATACATTTCCACAGCCTTTTGGAGACCTTTTTCAACCTTAATCTGATTGAATCTATGCTCTGTAAAGGTGTTATTGGGAAATTCACGCTCTGCAAGGTCGTAACCCCATTTTTTAAATCCACCTTCGGTGAACTTCATTATATTACCCTTATGAACTAAAGTTACAGATGGTAGTTGGTTCTCTAATGCATACAATATTGCAGATCGTACTAATCGCTCAGAGCCTTCTCTGGAAACAGGCTTCACACCAAATGAAGAGCTTTGGGGGAAGCGTATGTTTTTTACTCCCATCTCGTTCTGCAGGAAATCGAGAAACTTTTTCGATTCAGGAGTGCCGGCAGCCCATTCAATACCGGCATAAATATCTTCTGTATTTTCTCGGAATATGGTAACATTAACTTTCTCGGGGTGCAACAAAGGAGTTGCTACACCCTTGAACCACCTTACAGGACGCAGACATACATAAAGATCGAGTTCTTGTCTGAGTGCAACGTTAAGCGACCTTATACCCTCTCCCACTGGTGTGGTTAAGGGACCTTTAATTCCAATTACGTGACTTCGAAAAGCCTCAACGGTTTGGCTAGGAAGCCATGTGCCTATTTCTGTAAAGGCTTTCTCTCCAGCTAATACCTCTAGCCAATTTATCTTTCTTTTTCCACTGTAAGACTTTTCAATGGCTGAATCTATAATTTCTTTCACATGTTTGGTAATTTCCTTACCAATACCATCGCCTTCAATAAAAGGAATAGTAGGGTTGTCTGGTACAACCACTTTACCCTCCTCCATTTTTATCTGCATATGTTAAACATAAAAGGTTATATTATTTCTTCATTGCATTTAATGCACTACCCGCTTTAAACCACTCTATCTGTTGCTCATTATATGTATGAGAAACTTCAAACGACTCTCTTGTGCCATCGGTATGAAGCAACTCAACAGTAAGATTTTTTCCGGGTGTAAACTCCTTCAATCCTAATATACTTATTTTATCTTTCTCTCTGATTTTGTTATAATCATTACTATCTACAAAAGTAAGTCCCAACATACCCTGTTTTTTAAGGTTTGTCTCATGTATACGGGCAAAAGATTTTACAAGTATAACTTTTACGTTTAGATGGCGCGGCTCCATTGCGGCATGTTCGCGACTTGATCCTTCTCCGTAGTTGTCTTCTGCAACAACTACTGACCCTATGCCTTGGGACTTGAATTTGCGAGCTAACCCTGGTACCGTCATATACTCACCTGTTTGAGGATCTAATACTGTATTGGTTTTTTCATTGAATTTATTTACAGCACCAATGAGCATATTATCAGAAATATTATCGAGGTGGCCCCTGAAACGTAACCACGGACCTGCCATTGAAATATGGTCTGTTGTGCATTTTCCCTTAACTTTAATAAGAAGTGGCAAATCTGTTAAATCTTGACCATTCCATGGAGTAAATGGCTCGAGTTTCTGCAACCTATTTGACTCGGGGTCAATATTAATTGAGACATCACTGCCATTTTCTGAAGGAGCAATAAAACCTGCATCAACAACATCATAACCATTAGGTGGCAATTCAAAACCTTTAGGCTCTTTTAGTTTAACTTTCTCTCCTTTTTCATTTATCAGTGTATCTGTTAGTGGATTAAAACATAAATCGCCTGCTATTGTGAGAGCAGCCACTAACTCTGGAGAAGTAACAAAAGCATGAGTATTTGGGTTACCATCGTTTCGCTTTGCGAAGTTACGATTGAAAGAGGTAACAATTGAATTTACACGATCGTTTGCAGTCTCATCATCGCGCTTCCACTGACCTATACATGGGCCACAAGCATTTGCTATTATTGTTGCTCCTGCTTCTTCAAAAACCTGAAGTATGCCATCACGCTCTGCGGTATATCTGATCTGTTCAGATCCTGGATTTATAAGAAATTGTGCCTTTACAGGAACTTCATCCTCTGCAGCTTGTTTTACTATAGAGACTGCTCTGGTTAAATCTTCATAAGATGAATTGGTACATGAGCCAATTAAACCCACCTCCATTTTGCGTGGCCATCCGTTCTTCTTTACAGCTTCACCAAATTCTGATATTGTGTATGCAGCATCGGGTGTGAATGGTCCGTTGATATGTGGCTCAAGCTCTGAAAGGTTTATCTCAATTAGCTGATCGTAATAAAGTTCAGGATTAGCAACCACTTCGGGGTCGGGTTTTAGATGTTGAATAATTTTCATAGCTTCATCAGCCACCTCTTTCCTACCTGTATGTTCTAAATATTCAGCGGATTTCTTGTCAAATGGAAATATTGAAGTTGTGGCTCCTACCTCTGCACCCATATTACAAATTGTGCCTTTACCAGTTGCAGAAAGCGACTCTGCACCTTCTCCAAAATATTCAATAACAGCATTAGTGCCACCTTTTACAGTAAGTATTCCCGCCACCTTCAGAATTACATCTTTTGGTGCACTCCATCCTGAAAGCTTACCTGTGAGCTTTACACCTATAAGTTTTGGCATCTTAAGCTCCCATGGCATTCCTGCCATAACATCAACAGCATCAGCACCACCAACACCAATTGCAATCATTCCCAGCCCGCCGGCGTTGGGAGTGTGAGAATCGGTTCCTATCATCATCCCTCCAGGGAAAGCGTAGTTTTCCAGAACCACCTGATGTATTATACCTGCTCCTGGCTTCCAGAAGCCTATTCCATATTTGTTAGATACGTCGCGCAGGAAGTCGAATACCTCCCTGTTTGTAATTTTAGCAGTCTGAAGATCGGTTTCTGCATTTTTATAAGCTTGAATAAGATGATCGCAGTGAACAGTTGAAGGAACTGCCACTGATGTTCTTCCGGAATTCATAAACTGAAGTAATGCCATCTGAGCTGTTGCATCCTGCATAGCTACACGATCTGGAGCAAAATCAACATAGTCGGTTGCACGTTTATAATTTCTAACCGGGACATCTCCAAAAAGATGGGTGAAAAGAATTTTCTCAGTTAAAGTTAAAGGTCTCTTCAGCACATCTTTTACCTGTTGCACCTTTCCGGGAAGTTGTTCATAAACTTTGCGAATCATATCAATGTCAAAAATCATAGGAATCTAAGTATTAAAATATAATAAAAAATATCTGTTGAATTACTTATAACACTACTTTTGAACAATAAAGATGAGCTAAATGTTCGTCGAAAAGTATGGTTATATTATTTAAATGTAGACTATCAACACCATCTATTGCAATAATAGACAAACTGCGAACTATTATTAACAGTAGAGGTTAGGATTTAGTTCATTAAAACTTTTAATAATAACAAAAATAATCCTTAACTTTGTAACTAGTTAGGCGCATTAATTGAATAAAGACTTATTATACCAGTGATTCATGATTGAACACGAAGGAATAATCGAAAAGGTAAATGGCAATAACATAACAGTTCGAATACTACAAAAATCGGCCTGTAGTGATTGTCACGCAAGAGCAGCCTGTATGGCTTCCGACTCAAAAGAAAAGTTGGTTGATATACAGGACAACTCAGGTATGTTTCATGAAAACGAAAGAGTAATAATTGAGGGTAAAAACTCACTTGGACATAAAGCTGTTTTATGGGCATTTATACTACCTCTAATACTACTAATCCTTATTTTAGTTCTTTCCCTTAATTATTGGAATTTAAGTGATATTGAGGCTGCTTCAGTTTCGTTGATTACTTTGGTTCCATATTATTTTGTGCTCTATCTATCTAGAAACAAAATGGCAAACTCGTTTAGATTCAGTATTAAAAAAACAAATTAATATTATGAGTGTATTACTATCTGCCGTTGCAACATTAGGAG
>CAYZHS010000146.1:0-246 GCA_964478295.1 uncultured Proteiniphilum sp.
TATCCTCTGCCAAATCCCTACAACTTGGTGCACCACATGCGCCACAGTCAAATCCTGGAAAATATCTCATTAATCTTTCAATACGCTGTAATTTTATCAAAGCTCTCTCCATATTACTATCAAGAAGTAGTCCATCTCTAGCTTTAACCGGCTCAACTTCCGAAAGTGTGTGCAGTATCTCTTTATACTCCATCAGCGGATTTTTTATCACCCCTCCATGTCTATCTTTTAGCATTTGCAGCTTCT
>CAYZHS010000146.1:256-5111 GCA_964478295.1 uncultured Proteiniphilum sp.
ATTACCTGGGCACAAAATTCCACCTGCACAACCCTGATCGCAAGCACGCATCTCTAAAAAATCAACATCTTTAATATGAACAGACTCCAGTTTTTCTAAAAACTCTATCACATTTTCAATTCCATCTATGGCAAGACTCCTTGCCTTATAATACCTCTTCTCGGTTCCGGAAAGAGACCAGCATACGGAATCGGGACTCATATCTGCTTTAGTCTTAAATGGTCCGGGCTTCTCCTTATCCTGCAAAACCAATGAAACTTTATTATACATTTCCAACATACTTATAGTACCATCAATAGTTGAGCACAACTCCCCAACAGGTGAAATTGCAGCAACAACCTTTGCTGCACATGGAGTTATATAATAGATATATAAGTTCTTGGTATCTATGCCCTCCTTTTCCTTTGATTTGCGTATATAAAGTGCAGCAATATCATGAGGTGCCTTCAATTGCAAAATATGCTGAACAAGTGCCGGGAACTTTACCTGCACGAGCCTAACCACTGCAGGACAAAAAGAGCTGATTACCGGTCTAACCTTATTATTCTTCTCATTTATTTTGTACGACTCTTTCATAAAGTCTACCGCCTGTTCAACTTCAATAACCTCATCAAAACCAACCGCCTTAACAGCATCGAGAATTAATGAAGCATTATAGTTCGAGGGAAACTGCCCAATAAATACAGAAGGCACTAGAGCAACCCTGTACCCTTCGGAATTAACCGACTGCAAACCATCATCTTTTGCATATATTGCTCGCTGAGGACACACTCGATAACATTCACCACAGTCGATACACCTTTCGGGTTGAATACTAGCATACCCCCCAATTATTCTGATTGCTTGAGTAGAACAAATACGCATACAATGTGAACAGCCTATACATTTGTTTGTATCAACCTGAATTGAATGTATATAGTTCTCATTTTTCTGCATCATTAAAATAAATCCTTAATTCAAGTTTTGTTCCCTTTCCGAGAGTAGACTCAAGATGCATTACATCACTATTCTTCTTGATATTTGGTAAACCCATACCTGCTCCAAACCCCATTTGTCGAACTTTTTCGGTCGCAGTCGAAAAGCCTTCCTCCATAGCCCTTTCTATATTGGCTATTCCTGGCCCATTATCTTCAATTACAACATTAATCCAGTTGGCCTCTAAATCAACCTCCATAACCCCGTTGTATGCATGTGCTACTACATTCATCTCAGCTTCATACAGAGCAATTGCAATTCGCCTTAAGATAGAAGGTTGTATATTAAGATGCTTAAGAGTTTTCTTAACCACCGAACTTGCATGTCCGCCAGCACTAAAATCTCCTCCTTTAATAACATAACTCAACCTCATATATCAACCGGTTTTAAACCCTTAGAGTATAAAATTCCGGACACCTCAAAAAGAGAGCAATTTGTACTTATAATTGAAATGTGGCAATCTATCGCAAGATTAAGAATATCATCTGTTGTTTTTTTTCCTCTTGCGAATATTACACACGTAATATTTGACATTTCTGCTGTACGTATTGTTTGTATGGTGGACAAGCCGGTTATTAGAATTGTTTCATCCATTTGAAATCTAAGCACATCGCTCATCAAATCAGAAGCAAATCCTCTTTTATAGACAAAACTTGCTTTAGAATCATATAAAATGGTTCCATTGATTAAGCTGCAGATTTCAGGTAATTTCATTTAAGTTTTACTTTTGTGTTTCAATCCTCAAATATAATAAACAAGAGTTTATTAATGAAATATTTCTTTAATTATTTTGAAATACTTTTCCTATTAATATCCAAGTATGCATTACTTTAATGATATGTAATCTATATTTATACTTTAGTATTTGAATCATTGACTGGCCTAATAAAATTCAATGTAATATTACTAAAGTTATGTTTTTATTAAAGTTATCGTTATAATTTTGTACTTTTGTATGATTTTAGGAACCAAAGAAAGTTAAAACTTTGCACTACTTATGCATAATTTAGAACTAAGCGAACAAGAGATAATACGCAGACAAAGTCTTGATGAGTTAAGACAAATGGGCATTGAACCCTACCCTGCTTCAGGCTATGATGTCAACACCTACTCCATCGATATAAAAAATGAATTTGAAGATGATGCTGAACGACGCAGTGTAAGTATTGCAGGTCGTATTATGGGCCGACGTATAATGGGCAAAGCTTCATTTATTGAGCTGATGGATTCTAAAGGTAGAATTCAAGTATATATTACACGCGACGATTTATGCCCGGGTGAAAACAAAGATCTTTACAATACTTTTTTCAAAAAACTACTAGACATTGGTGATTTTGTGGGTATTAAAGGTTTTGTTTTCCGCACAAAAATGGGCGAGATTTCAATACATGCCGAATCTATAACTCTTTTATCTAAATCATTAAAACCTCTTCCGGTGGTTAAGGTAAAAGACGGAGTGACTTACGATAAGTTTTCTGACCCTGAATTACGTTACCGCCAGAGATATGTAGACTTGCTTGTAAATGAAAACGTAAAAGATATCTTCACCAAGAGAACTCTTGTATTTGACGCAATGAGGGAGTTTTTTGACAAGAGAGGTTATCTGGAAGTTGACACTCCTGTACTTCAAAGTATTCCCGGAGGAGCTGCTGCACGACCCTTTACAACACATTTGAATGCACTTGATATAGATTTATACCTAAGAATTGCCAATGAGCTTTATCTAAAAAGACTTATAGTTGGAGGATTTGATGGTGTATACGAGTTCTCTCGAAACTTCAGAAATGAGGGAATGGATAGAACCCATAATCCTGAATTTACGGTAATGGAGATTTATGTTGCTTATACCGACTATAAATGGATGATGGAGTTTACCGAGCAGATGCTCGAACATGTAGCCATTAAAGTGCTTGGAACCACTAAAGTAAAAGTTGGAGATAACGAGATAGATTTTAAAGCTCCCTATAAGCGAGTTACGATGATTGACGCTATTAAAGATCATACAGGAATCGATATTAGCGGAATGGATGAAAAACAGCTTCGCGAAGTTTGCAAAGAACTTGATGTTGAACAAGATGAAACAATGGGTAAAGGCAAGCTAATTGATGAAATATTTGGAGAAAAGGCAGAGGGCAAGTATATACAACCTACATTTATTACAGACTACCCTATAGAAATGTCTCCTCTGTGCAAGAGACATCGCGAGAACCCTGAACTAACCGAACGCTTTGAGCTGATGGTTAACGGTAAAGAGCTGGCAAACGCCTATACCGAACTAAATGACCCTATTGATCAGAGAAATCGTTTTGAAGAACAGCTTAAACTTCTTGAAAAGGGTGATGATGAAGCTATGTTTATTGACCAGGATTTCTTAAGAGCTCTTGAATATGGTATGCCACCTACATCCGGAATGGGTATTGGAATGGACAGATTAACTATGCTGCTTACAGGTCAAACATCTATTCAGGAGGTTTTACTATTTCCTTTGATGAGACCGGAGAAAAGAACTAAAAGAGACAGAGTGGCCGATTATACACAATTAGGTATCCCAGAAGAGTGGGTTGAGCTAGTAATGAAAGCAGGTTACACTCAGGTGAGTAACTTGCAGGAAGTAAATCCTAACAAACTTCATCAAGAGATTTGTGGACTTAATAAGAAATTAAAACTGGAACTTACCAATCCTACACCAGACGAGGTGAAAAGTTGGACTGACAAGGCTTCAGAACTGAAGTAACTTGAACAACTGTAATAATATAAAAAATGGATTTAATAGGTAAAATCTGTATCCTTGGAGGTGGCACATGGGGTACCGCCCTGGCTAAGATGGTGTTGATGAACCAGAAACATATAAACTGGTTTATGCGTCGTGATGACCAGATTGAAGGGTTTTATAAGCTAGGTCACAACCCAAGTTATCTGACAAATATTAAGTTCAATCTTGCTCAGATTACATTTTACTCAAACTTTGAAAGAGCTATAAAAGACTCAGATACAATCATAATTGCTGTGCCTTCACCTTATGTAAAACAGTATTTCAGACGTATATGGAACAGCACCTTTAAGGGAAAATTTATGGTTTCTGCATTAAAAGGAATTATTCCTAGCGACAACATGGTAATGAGCGAGTACTTGGCTGATAACTTCAAAATTCCATTTGAGAATATCGGAGTTTTGTCAGGACCTTGTCATGCTGAAGAAGTAGCTCTGGAAAGGCTTTCTTTCCTAACTATTGCAAGTAAAGATCAAGATAAGGCTACTCAATTGGCCGAAGCTATCTCATCGAGAATATTAAAAACAAAAATATCAAACGATGTAGTTGGTATAGAATTAGCCGCTGTACTTAAAAACATTTATGCAATTGCAGCTGGTATTTGCCAGGGATTACAGTACGGAGATAATTTTCAGGCTGTGCTAATGAGCAATTGTGCTAAAGAGATGGCACTATTTCTTAACACTATTGTTCCAATGGAACGCCAGATTACGGAACAACACTACCTTGGAGATATGCTTGTTACAAGTTATTCTCAATTTTCACGCAACAGAACTCTCGGCACTATGATAGGTAAGGGATATTCTGTTAAAACAGCTCAATTAGAGATGGAGATGATTGCCGAAGGTTATTACGGAGCAAAATGTATACAGGAACTTAATAATCGCTTCAAAGTTGATATGCCAATAGTTGATATGGTATATAAAATTTTATACGAAAAACTTGAGCCTCGGTCGGCTGTGAGAAAGCTTATAGATTTCTTTTAAAAAAAGATAATCAAGACAACCACAACTATGCTCATTTATGAGTTGCTAAAACATGCTGGTTTTAAGGTTGGTATGGCAGGTAACGTAGGCGCTAGTTTTGCGCGCATAGTTGCTGAATCTGATT
>CAYZHS010000147.1:0-648 GCA_964478295.1 uncultured Proteiniphilum sp.
ACGCGACAGGTATATTCATGAGTTTATTGAGCCTGTGAAGGAGCGTTTGAGTAATACTGGTTTGAATTATGAAATAAAGGGAAGAACTAAATCGATATTCTCTATTTATAACAAGCTTAAGAAACAGAAAGTAGAGTTTGAGAATATTTATGATTTGTTTGCTATTCGTGTTATTCTCGATTCGCCGGAGGATGAGGAGAAAGCTCACTGCTGGCAGGTTTACTCTATTATAACCGACATGTATCAACCCAATCCAAAGAGGTTGAAAGACTGGTTATCGATACCCAAAAGCAATGGTTACGAGTCGCTGCACATAACCGTGATGGGCGCCAACTCGCGCTGGGTGGAGGTTCAGATTCGCACAAAGCGAATGGATGAGATTGCTGAGCGTGGATTAGCTGCTCACTGGAAATACAAAGGAGTGAAGGAAGAGTCGGCACTCGATGGGTGGTTGCAATCGCTTAGAGAGTCGCTCGATAACAATGATACCAATTTGAGTCAGAAGCTCAACGACTTTAAGCTTGACTTGTATGAGGAGGAGATTTTTGTTTTTACTCCAAAAGGCGATCTCTTTAAGTTGCCTAAAGGGGCAACTGTACTTGATTTTGCTTTCTCTATTCACTCTAAGTTGGGTTCAACATGTGTGTC
>CAYZHS010000147.1:658-4646 GCA_964478295.1 uncultured Proteiniphilum sp.
AAACGGAAAGAATGTGCCCATAAAGCATAAGCTTAATAGTGGCGATCAGGTAGAGATTAACACTTCATCGCATCAATCGCCCAAGCAAGATTGGTTGAATAGCGTTGTAACATCTAAGGCGCGAACAAAAATTCGTCAGTTGTTGAAAGAGGAGGCCAGTAAGCAGGTTGACATTGCCAAGGAGACTCTTTCGAGGAGGATGAAGAATCGGAAGATAGAGCTGGATGATTCTCTTCTTATGCAGCTTATTAAAAAGTTGAGATATAAAACAGTAACAGATTTCTTTGTTGATATTGCAAATGGTAAGAATGATGTGAACTGGGTTATCGACCGTTATCTTGAAATGGGCAGCAGAGATCATGAGCTAAAAGAGGCTTATGCATCAATTAGTGCAGAGGAGTTTACGCTAAAGAAGACCCATGAAAATGATTTTAATGCTAGCGATGAGCTCATAATTGATCAGAATCTTACTGGTGTTGATTATAAGTTGGCAAAGTGCTGTAACCCTATTTATGGCGATGAGATATTTGGATTTGTGTCAACTCAGGGAATAAAGATACATCGTGCAAGTTGTCCAAATGCACAGGATCTGTTTTCCCGCTTTGGCTATAGAATACTCAAAGCACGCTGGTCGGGTAAGGCTGGCTCTTCGAGCTATACTATTGTACTTAGGGTAATTGGAAACGATCAGATAAACATTGTAGCTAATCTGATGTCAATAATATCAAAGGAAGAAGGGGTTCAGATGAGATCTATCTCAATCGATTCAAATGATGGCTTGTTTCAAGGTAATATTGCTGTTATTCTGGCTAACACCTCTATGCTTGAGCAGCTTATAAAGAAACTCAAAGCAGTAAAAGGTGTAAAGTCTATTACAAGGTTGAGTTGAAATTGCTAAATTTAACTTCTTAATAATTTATTCTTCAGTAGCTTTTGTTGGCTCATCGGCTATAGTTGGCTCATCGGCTGCATCTTCAGCTGAGGGTGCTGTTTCTTCAGCCTCTTCAGTTTCTGTAAAATCAGGTATTTCGAATATTGCCAATAGCTGTTGCACATATTCCTTTTCGATATCCAGCGGACGAAGTACCTCTTCTCCGTATTTTAAAAGATCTATATCAATAACAACCTTTCCCAGATACTTGTCTTTTGGTGTTCTGCCAACTGCTCTTTCGGTTTGCTTTATTTTTTCTATAACCTGCTCGGGAGTCATATCTGTTGTACAACTTGCAAGTATATTTCTGAAGAGATATTTAAATGTATCATCTTCTGGCTCAGAGAGAATTGGATCACTAAATACTATATTTGGAAAAAGAAATGATAGCATTCTTTTTGCTTTATCTATGTTAGTTTTTGCGAATGTATTGGACCCTATGCTAAGTAATATTGTGTTCATAATGATAAATTGAAATACAAACATACAAAAAAAAAGCATTTAGTTAAAGTATAGTTTTAAAAACAGAGTAAACTATCTACTAATAATCATTAAATGGTATACAATTGTCTTTTATGTAAAGCTATTTTCTGTTTTTTTTATACTTTAAAGCACAGTGAGTCATTCAACGAATTTCACAAAGAGTTAACAAGAATTTCGCCTGCTACGTCACCCGTTACATTGCGGTTTTCGCCAAATGATACATTTCTTTCGTTAAATCGTTTCACTATAATTTCTATTGTTTCACGTCCAATACCCTCTTGCGAAAGACGTGTTGTTAAGCCTAGTGAACGATAAAACTCTTCGGTCATTTCAATGGTTTTATCTACCTTCTCATGTTCAGATCCATCTGTTATGTTGAATATCCTCTCTCCAAATTGCAGCAGCTTTTCATGTTTTTGCTCTTTAAGAGTGCGAAGTGTGCCAGGCATAACAATTGCAAGAGAGTGTCCGTGAGTAGTGCCATGAATTGCGGTTAGCTCGTGCCCAATCATATGAGTAGCCCAATCTTGTGTTACCCCCATTCTTATAAAGTCGTTAAGCGCCAACGTAGCCGAAAGCATAAACTCTGCCATCAGATCGTAATCTTTATTTCCGGAAATGATTTCAGGTGCAATCTCTTTAATTGTAAGCAAAATCCCCTCGGCCCATCTGTCCATTATTCGAGATTGATTAGGTGTAGTAAGATATTGCTCTAAAACGTGTGTGAATGCATCGGCAAGTCCGCACGCCAACTGATGTTGCGGAAGTGAATATGTAACTTCAGGATCCAGAATAGAGAAATGTGGATAAGCGCCACCGAATGAGAATTTTTCTTGTGTCTCTTCTCTTGTAATTACAGCACCACTATTCATCTCAGAGCCGGTTGCAGGTAAAGTCATAACCGAAGCATACGGAATCTGTTTTTCGGCAAAGCCACTTAATACAATCTCCCATGCATCAATGTCTGAAGCAATTCCTGCAGCAATAAGCTTTGTACCATCCAGCACTGAACCTCCGCCAACTGCCAGGAGAAAATTAATATCATTCTCTTTTCCCTGCTTAATTGCTTTATTAAGTGTCTCTACATGAGGATTTGGTTCAATTCCCCAGAATTCGGTATATCTGCGTCCCTTGAGCGCATCTTTCACTTGGTTGTATACACCATTTTTTGTAACGCTGCCACCACCAAATGTGACCATTAGATTAACATTGTCAGGTATCAGTTCAGAGAGTAGCTTAATCTGCCCTTTCCCGAAAACTAGTTTAGTTGGGTTCTGAAAAATAAAGTTCTTCATATTTCGATATCTTTATAATTATGAACATAGGCAAACATTAATTGTTCAATTAATAAAACAGTTATTTTAGATATTTATAATCGTCCTGCAGGTGATAGAAGAAATAGAGTTTATAAATCTCAATAAATTGAGTTATCTGAAGTATAGAGATCAAATAACCGAACTATATTTTCAGGCCTTTACAACTGGCTCTTATGCTCAGTATTTAAACCGAAATAGTGTTGAGAGTACAATGGATGAATTAATTAAATCGGGCGGCGGAATTCTGGCACTTTCTGTCGACAGGTTAGTTGGAATTCTGGCTGCAACTCCTATATCTGAGCATCTCGATTTGCCTTTAGATAATTTTAAAGAATTGCCTCCGGAAAAAACTATATATATTAACGAAGTGATTGTTGATGAGTGGTTCAGGGGCAGAGGCATTGCCAAAAAGATGTTAAGCATCTTTCTGAATAATATAGCCGATAGATTTCAGAATGCTGTTATAAGGGTTTGGGATAAAAACAGTCCGGCTATCTCTTTATACAGCAAGCTGAATTTTGAACCTTTTGCTTATATCACACAAACTAAACTTAATGTTTCGGGAGAAGAATTTCAAATGAATAAAATATATTTACATAAAAAAATTGATAATTGAAAATGAAAGATTTACTTGCAAAAACAATTGATTTGCGTTCTGGTACTCCAGAAACTAAAAGAGAAGAAATACGTGAGTACTTTCTTAAAACATGGGCAATTGATGAACACCTTTACAGTCAATTGAAGTCAGATGATATTTTTTATAAAAGAGGTGATCCGTTAAGGCATATAATACTTTTTTATTTAGGCCATACAGCTGTGTTTTTTATCAATAAGCTTTATCTGGCTAAACTAATTGATAAGAGAATAAACCCCGGCTTTGAGTCGATATTCGCTATTGGAGTAGATGAAATGAGTTGGGATGATTTGGATAATAATCATTACAACTGGCCTCCGGTATCCGAAGTGCGTGAGTACAGAGATAGAGCAAAAGAGTTGATTTTAGAAGTTATAGACAGCACACCACTCGAACTTCCTATAGATTGGGAAAGCCCATTCTGGATAGTGATGATGGGCATTGAACATGAGAGAATTCATCTCGAAACTTCGTCGGTACTGATTCGTCAGCTTCCATTGGAAGATGTGAGACCAAACTTATTTGGTGAGAGGTGCCCGGTTGTTGGAGATGCTCCTGAAAATGAGCTTGTTGCTGTTGGCGGAGGAGCCATCAGACTGGGTAAGCCAACTGATTATCACCTCT
>CAYZHS010000147.1:4656-5106 GCA_964478295.1 uncultured Proteiniphilum sp.
CACCGAAGGCACTGAGTAAATATAAAGGTGATTTATTGATGATGATGGATATAACAGAGAAGAGCTGTGGACCGAAGAGGGGTGGAAATGGAGAATGTTTAAACAGGCAGAGATGCCTCTTTTCTGGAGAAAGAGCGGCCATGGATATCGTTTGCGTTTGGTTGCCGAAGAGATTGATATGCCCTGGAACTGGCCTGTTGAGGTAAATTATCTCGAGGCCAAGGCTTTTTGTAACTGGAAGAGTGCCAAGAGCGGTAAGAGTTATCGACTTCCCACCGAAGCTGAGTGGTATATGCTTCACAAGAAGAGTGGTCTTACTGAGGTAATTGATTGGGAAAAGGCACCGGGTAATATCAATCTTGAATATTTTAGCTCACCTTGTCCCGTCGACATGTTTGAGCAGGGTTCTTTCTTTGATGTTATTGGAAATGTGTGGCAGTGGACCGAGAC
>CAYZHS010000148.1:0-5091 GCA_964478295.1 uncultured Proteiniphilum sp.
TAATTGAACCTCTGAGTGCAGCACTTTTTTGTCTGAACTCTTCGGTAGCTGTATACTCCAGGTCTACATTTTCAGCTTTAAACGAATAGCTGTCGTCTGCTAATTTTTTTACCAACACACCCATATCGCTAAGCAATTCTATAAGCTTATTTACATCCAGGATGTTAGGAATATTGTTAATAATAACCTCCTCCTTTGTAAGTAATGTTGCACAAATAACCTGCAGAGCTTCATTCTTAGCCCCTTGCGGTGTAATGCTGCCTTTAAGAGTGTGCCCTCCTTCAATTATAAATGATGACATAAGCCTTTAATTTAATAAATCCATACTTCCGGTTCTAACTTTATCCCGAATAATTTAAATACCTCATCCTGAATCTCGTTTGCGAAATCTGAAATCTCTTTACCGTTGTCGGTGCCATAATTTACAATCACCAATGCATGATGTTCATATGTGCCTACCATACCTTTTCGTTTGCCCTTGTAGCCGGCTTTCTCAATAAGAAATGCTGCAGATGTTTTAAATCTGTTTTCTCCAATGTTGTATATTGGAACATCTACAATCTTTTTCTGAAGTGAATTCTTCTCCTCTTCTGTTAATATTGGGTTTTTAAAGAAACTGCCCGCATTTGGCAATACCCTTGTATCAGGTAGTTTGCGAGTTCTAATCTTTACTATTGCATCTCTAACCTGTTGTAAAGTTGGCGATTCTACATCCTGCAACTCGCGACTTAAGTCTACATATTTTTCTTTGTATGTAAACGATTTCAAAAGTTTGAAAACTACCGATGTTATTATATATCTACAACTACTTTTAAAGATGCTGTTGCGATAGCCGAAGTTACACTGGCTGTTTAAGAACTCACAATGTTCACCAGTCTGAAGATCTATCGCTTCAACCAAAACAATAGTGTCTTTGGCCTCTGAGCCATAAGCACCAATGTTTTGAATGGGACTTGCTCCAACTGAACTTGGTATTAGTGATAGATTCTCAATACCTGAATATCCTTTTAAAACGGTTTCTTCTACTAGTTTGTCCCACTCAACTGCTGCACCTGCTTCTATCTCAACAGAACTGTCATCTTCAGAAATTATTTTTATCTCTTTCATAGCTGGTTTAATAACCAGACCATCAAAATCTTTAGTGAAGAAAAGATTGTTGCCAGCTCCTATAACAAGCTTTTTCTCGTTTAAATAACTTCTAAGTAGTTCAGATAGCTCCTCTTGTGTTTCTGGTTCGCAAAACAGTTTAGCAATAGCCTTTGTGCCAAATGAGTTGTATTTCCGGAGTTGTATATTGTTTTGTATTTTCAATTTATTTATAGCAGTTTTCAATAATTATTGTAATAATACCTATGTTTCTTTTTAGCTTCTGTAAATCAGAAAAACAGTCGGCTTTTTATTTAAATCGGGAAGTTTGCCTTTCCAACCCTTAATACTTTTCGTAATTATCTGCTCATCTTCACATGATATGTTTGTTGCAATACAAAGTTGTGTTTGCGGCTTACAGTGTTGCAGAATATCCTCGGCAAGCTTCTGATTGCGATATGGCGTTTCTATAAAAAGCTGAGTCATATCTTCTTTGTAAGAACGAGACTCCAGCTGTTTTATCCTGTTCACTCTTTCGTTTGCATCGATAGGTAAATAGCCATGAAAAGCAAAACTCTGACCATTAAATCCAGAGGCCATAATTGCCATAAGAATGGATGAGGGGCCAACCAATGGTGTTACTTTATAGCCTTTTTGTTGTGCAATTGCAACAACATCGGCTCCTGGGTCGGCAACACCCGGGCATCCTGCTTCCGACATTACTCCAATGCTTTCCCCCCTTTTCATTGGATCGAGATAGCTTGTTATATCTTTTTTGTCGGTGTGCTTATTTAATTCAAAGAATGTAAGAGAATCAATATCAATATTCGAATCGCATTTCTTTAAAAAGCGTCTTGCAGTTCTTATATTTTCAACAATATAGAATTTTAATTCTGATACTATACTTTTGTTGTATGCAGGAATTACCTGGTCTACCGATGTCTCTCCCATCAATACAGGAATTAAGAAAAGAGTCGGATTAACCATTGTTTTTTGAGAACTTTGTTTCATTAATAAGAAGTATTATGTCAATACAAAAATAGTCAAAATAAGGAATATTCTAAACCAGGTAATTGTAAGCTTTATTTTGAGTAGCAACATTCAACAGGTATAATCTTCTAGTGAATCCACTCTTTTTACATGATTATGCTTATTGAAAATTGGCTATAATGCAAAGATAATGTTTTTTAAGACTCAAAACCATCAATTAGAACTTAAGTTTTTACTCAAATGTTTTAAAGTAATTAGGTGAAATTGGTGGTGGGTGTTATCTTTGCAATAAAATGCGCAGGGAGATGAATTTACCTAACAATTTTATTACATCAATCAGTGAGTTGCTAAATAAAGAAGCCGATACTTTTTTAGAGACGTTGAACAATAATGCACCTGTTAGTGTGCGATTCAACCCTTTGAAAAGGAGTCGCAACCCGTTAGAACTTACACTGCCTGTAGAGCAAGTGCCATGGTCGGAGCAGGGGTTTTACCTTAAAGAACGACCAGCTTTTACATTCGATCCGCTTTTTCATGCTGGTTATTATTATGTACAGGAGGCATCTTCTATGTTTATAGAACATGTTGTCAGAGAGCTGATAAATGAACCGGCGGTCTGTCTCGACCTTTGTGCGGCGCCTGGTGGCAAGTCTGTTGGTATGCTTTCTGCTCTTCCTCAGGGCAGTCTTTTGGTTAGTAACGAAATAATTCGCCAACGTGCTAATATTCTTTCTGAAACGATGATAAAATTTGGCAACTCAAACTCAGTTGTAACAAATAATAGTCCAAGCGATTTTTCATCACTTCCCCACTTCTTCGATATGATATTGGTTGACGCTCCATGTTCGGGAGAAGGAATGTTCAGAAAAGATGAAGTTGCCATAGAAGAGTGGTCGACAGACAACGTTAGGATGTGTGCAGTCAGACAGCAAAATATTTTAAGTGATATCTGGTCATCACTAAAACCTGGAGGTTATTTAATTTATAGCACCTGTACATACAACAGATCTGAGAACGAAGATAATGGGTTGTGGGCAATACAGCATTTGGGTGCTCAGTCTATTGAGGTGGATATCGATTCCTCTTGGGGTATTACTAGCTCTTTCGATGAAAGTGTAAAAGCTTATCGTTTCTTTCCACACAAGACTAGAGGAGAGGGTTTGTTTGTTACAATTCTCAAGAAAAATGATGATAGTGAAGCCTTAAGTCTTTCGACTCATAAAAGAAGTCAAACTAAAAAAAATAAAAAAAGCTCTTCTCCACTTGTAAAGGATAGTATGTATTATGAAGGACTTATAAATAACTCCCATAATTATGATTATGCTGAATTTGATAGTCGTGTAATTGCACTGCCTAAGAGTTATTCCGACACTATGTTAGCCTTAAAAGAAAAGCTTAAGGTTGTTTCAATGGGAATAGAGCTTGGCGAAATAAAAGGTAAGAACTTCATACCTTCGCATCTTCTGGCAATGAGTGGTGAAGTTAATACTGCTGCATTTTCTTTATATGAGTTGTCGTTTAAAGAAGCCATTTCATACCTGCGTAGCGAAGCAATAACTATACCCCAAGCACCAAAGGGTTTTGTGTTGCTAACATATAAAAATGAACCTATTGGTTTTGCGAAAAATATTGGAAACAGAGCAAATAATCTTTATCCAAACGAATGGCGCATAAGAAGTAGCTACATGCCACAAGACCCACTTTTAATTATAAAGTAAAACTATAAATATTAATGCAGCCTTACAGAATTAGTCGTTCTCTCACCACCTTATTTGTAGCATTGGCGATAATTGTTGCAATATTATCGTTAGTGATTTCTCACACTTTGGTAAAAAAAATTGCAAAAGAGGAACGCAATAAGATGGAGGTTTGGGTTTTGGCTACCGAATCGATGATGACTGAAGGGGTAGATGCTGATTTGGTGTTAAAGATATTACAGAGCAATAACACTATTCCAATTATTTTTCTCGATAAAAATACTGCACGTATAGAATCGCACAATATAAAGCTTCCTGCCGATAACCCCGAACGTTATTTGAAGAGTAAAATTGAAGCCTTTGAGCGCATACATCCTCCCATAGTGCTTAGCGATATGAATCAGGTGGTTTATTACGATGATTCATATACTCTAAAGCAGCTGCAAATATACCCCTATATTCAGCTTCTGGTTATAACTTTTTTTATTCTACTTGCATTTATAACTCTAAAGCGCTCTCAGCGAGCAGAACAAAATAGTTTGTGGGTAGGATTGTCTAAAGAAACAGCACATCAGTTGGGCACTCCAATATCTTCTTTACTAGCCTGGTCGGAATATCTTAAGATGAAAAATATCGACAAAAACATAACTGCCGAAATCGATAAGGATGTTGACAGGTTACAAATGATAGTAGAGAGGTTCTCTAAAATTGGTTCCGATCCGGAGCTGAAAAAAGTGATATTGCAAGATGTTGTTAGAGAGTCGTTCACTTATATGCAAAAACGTGTTTCTGATAAAGTTTCCTTTAATCTTTATTTTCCAGAACAGCCTCTTAGTGCGATGATAAGTGAAACCCTGTTCGGATGGGTTATTGAGAATTTAATAAAAAATGGTGTTGATGCTATAAAGGGAGAAGGTGAAATATCATGTGCAATTTCGTACAACAGAAAACAGCTGTTTCTGGATATAACTGATAATGGAAAAGGAATTTCAAAATCGATGTTTAAGTCTGTTTTTTTACCAGGATATACTACAAAGGAAAGAGGTTGGGGACTTGGTCTTTCTTTAGCAAAGCGTATTGTTGAGGAGAATCACAAAGGCAAAGTTTTTGTTAAGCAGTCGGATTTGGGTAAAGGAACAACTTTCCGGATACAATTAAACAGGTCGCACTAGCTATTCGCTAAATATTCATCACTTCTAATTAGTACATACTTCACTTCATCTTAGTACATACTTTGCTCTTGTTTTGTCCGTTTGTAAAAGAACATTGTAAGAGCAACATAAGAGCAATGTAAGGACCAGGTAAGAGTAAAGTGTAA
>CAYZHS010000149.1:0-595 GCA_964478295.1 uncultured Proteiniphilum sp.
ATTTACGGTTGGTTAAGTAAAGCTGTAAATGAAATGCAAGATAAAATGTATCCACTTGATGCATATTCATATTTAATGGTTTCATCGCTTACTAGATATCTAAACGACAACTCTCTTAAAGATCAGTATATTACAGATTACTTTAATGTTGTTGGATATGTAGATCAAGCAATTGTTAACTCAGCAGATAATCAGGTTAATGCCGAATATCTTGCAATGGTAAAAGATGGTATTGTACAAGGTTTTGTAAATAGTGGCGCAGGTGATTGCAAAACTCTTACCGAGTATTATGCAGACAAAGTTGAGCCAAATAAGACAAACAAAGAATTACTTAACGAAGTAATTAATGCTTTAGGTTCTGTTGGTTGTACCGACACAGATCTATATTTTGCAGCATCAGAGTATCTGCATCAGCTTGAACCAACTGCTAGTGCAGCTTTAGGTCTTGCCAACAAAGCTCTTAGAGATAAGGATTTTAACACTGCAGTTAAATATTACTCAGAAGCGGCAAGTCTGGAAACTGATAAGAAGAAATCATCAGACTATATGATGCAGCTTGCAGGTATTTTCTCAAATCAAAGAAATTTTGCCAGAG
>CAYZHS010000149.1:605-5051 GCA_964478295.1 uncultured Proteiniphilum sp.
CAGCTTACGATGCATTAGAGTATAACCCAAATAATGGTGAAGCTTACATATTAGTGGGTCAACTTTATGCAAGTTCTGCAAACAGTATATTCCCTGAAACTGAAAAGGCCGGTTTAGTTTATTGTGCAGCAGTAGATAAATTACAGAGAGCAAGATCAGTGGACCCAAGTGTTGCTTCAAAAGCTAATAGTCTTATCAATAGCTATTCAGCAGCATTCCTCGATACTGAAACAGCTTTCATGATGGGGTACAAAGCAGGTGATACTGTTCATATTCCAGGATGGATAGGAGAAAATACAACAGTTAGATTAAGATAATTATAAAATAAGGTGTTGAAAAAACAACACAACATACTCAATTTATTGCGCATAACAACTGCCTTTATGGTAGTTGTTATGTTGCTTATTCTTGTCTCGTGCAAAGACAAAAACGAAAATCTTGTTGCCTTTAAATACGACCCCGAGGTTATACCAACTATGGTTACTGAGTCGTTCACAACCCTGATTTCCGACTCCGGAATTACCAGATATAAACTTATAGCAGATAAATGGATGGTCTTTGATAAAGCAAAAGAACCATTTCAATATTTCCCCTCGGGTATTTATTTAGAACGTTTTACGCCTGATTTCGAAATAGAGGCTATTGTGAAAGCCGACACAGCATGGTATTATACAGAGAAAGAACTGTGGAGACTTGTTAGTAATGTTCATGTTGAAAACATGCAAGGTGAGGAGTTTGAGAGTGAAGAGTTGTACTGGGACGGTAAAAATGATAGAGTTTATTCTGATAGTTTCATACAAATTAAAAGAGGTGACACTCGCTTAAAAGGTTATGGATTTGAATCTAATGAATCGATGACTAACTATAGGATATTCAGGCCACACGACGGACTTCTTCCTTTTAAAGATGATAACAGACCTGACTCGCTTGCCACAGACTCAACAAAAACATTAGAGTTCTCTGCACCTCAACAGATTCCAAAAGCAAGATCAAAAGATGAAATCTCAATACAGCAGATGAACGACTAAAATTTAATTAATAAAATGTCATTAGTGAGTAACAGAATAATAAGGATTGTTGTATTGGGACTAATCGTTTATGTCACAACACTACTTGCTGGCTTTTTGAGTGGCAGTTTTAGCATACCCGAATGGTCTGTCACACTACTCGTGATCATCACTTCCACAATATTACTAATATTATTCTTTGATACTCTTCCTGATATAATAAAGAGATGGTTACCGAAAGCAAATAAATATGATGAGCACGAATTAAGCAGGGTCGATTTCGATACATTTGTAAAGAAAAGTATCGACGAGATATCTAATGAGCATGAAGTTGAATCGGAGGTTAAGATTTTTCGAAATGCCATGGACTTCTCGTCAATGAAGTTGAGGGACTGCATGGTGCCAAGGGCTGACATAGTTGCCGTAAACATTGATACCGATATAGAAACTCTGAAAGAACGATTTATAGAAACAGGCTTTTCACGTATATTGGTTTACAGAGAAGATATTGACAACATCTCTGGATACATTCATATGTGGGAAATGTTTAATATGCAGGAAGACTGGACATCTAACATTGCACCAATATCATTTGTGCCGGAAAGTATGCAAGCAAACAAGCTGATGAGCGACCTGATGCTACAGCGAAAAAGTATTGCCGTTGTAGTTGATGAGTTCGGTGGTACTTCGGGTATTGTAACCATGGAAGATCTCGTAGAAGAGATCTTTGGTGAGATAGAAGATGAGTATGATGTTAAGTCGAGTTTTATTAAGCAGGAGTCGGAAAACGAATTTGTGCTCTCGGGAAGGGTCGAAATAGATCATTTAAATGATATCTACGGACTCAATATACCAGAATCAGATGAGTATTCAACAGTTGCCGGATACCTGCTTCATCATACACAACGATTTCCAAAAACATACGAAACAATTGTAATTGGTAACCACACTTTTAAAATACTAAAAGTAACCGAACGTAAAATTGAAGTGGTACGCATGGTTATCGACAATTTAACTTAAAAAATATATTTTTATCTGCTTTATTTTTACTAACTTCGTGCCCTAATTTGAATAAATTATTTATATGGCTACTTTACAAAATATCAGAAACAGAGGACCGCTGTTGGTTATAGTTATAGGTGTAGCATTGCTCGCCTTTGTGTTAGGAGACCTTTTCAGTTCAGGTTCAACACTTATGGGTAAAGCTCGCGACAGAGCTTTTGTGGTTAATGGAGAAGTTATCACCACCCAACAATATTCAGAGAAAATAACCGAATTTGAAGAGTTTCAAAAAATGATCAGTGGTCAATCTTCTTTAGATGAAAACACATCATTACAAATTCGCGAAGCTGTTTACCAGCAAATGGTACGTAACAGATTGTTTGAAGATCAGGCAGGTGATTTAGGACTAGTTGTCTCTAAAGCCGAAATTAATGATCTTGTGCATGGCGAATCAATTTCACCCATTTTACAGCAATTGCCATTTTTTGTTGATCCCGAAACAGGAATGTTCAGTCGCATGGCTCTTATAGAGTTTTTAAATGTAATAAACACTGCTAGTCCCAATGCACAGGAACAACAACTGGTAAATCAATATAAATCGTTATGGATGTTCATAGAGAATATGATCATAACACAACGCCTGGAAGAGAAGTATGTTTCGTTGCTTTCAAATTCAGTAGTTGTAAATGATGTTGAGGCAAAAACATCATTCGATTTATCGCAGCAAAATGCTGAGCTTGGATATGCTATGCAGAGCTATTTCACTATTCCAGATTCAACTGTTTCTGTTACCGATAAAGAGATCAAAAGCTTTTATGACAAACATAAGAAATCATTCAACCTCGAAACTCCACTTGTAAAGATTTCATACTTCACTACTCCAATCAATCCAAGTGATGAGGATTTTGCAGATGTTGAACAGCAATCTCAGGTTGCTTTTGCACAATTACAGAGTGCAGCTGCTCCAGCAACTGTAGTTGCAGATTACTCCGATATGCCATACAGAGATGTGTATGTTGGTGAAAACCTGCTAACACCTAACCAACTCGACTTTGCAAGAAGTGCCGAAGTTAGTGACATATATGGTCCTGCACGCGAAGGCGATTCGTACCAAATTTATAAATTAATAGACAAAACAGTTGCTCCCGATTCGGTTCATCTTAGTATGATGGCTATTCCA
Organism: uncultured Proteiniphilum sp.; assembly: GCA_964478295.1. Lineage (GTDB taxonomy): Bacteria > Bacteroidota > Bacteroidia > Bacteroidales > Dysgonomonadaceae > Proteiniphilum. Next base: position 3,795 of record CAYZHS010000149.1, read on the forward strand.
ACATCTGCAGTTATGGGGCAAGATTCTATTATAACAAATTTTGTAGATAGTATCTATAACCTTATACAGGGAGGTGAGTCGTTTGATGTAGTTGCAAATAACCTGAATCCTAATTCAAATGGTGGTGATGTTGGCTGGGCAAGAGAAATAGATCTACTTCCTTTTGGCATCAATATGGTAAAAGAGGCTTTCTCCGCACCAGTTGGTCAACCAGTTAAAATTTCAGTACCTGGTCAAGAGGTAATCTTTCAGGTTGAAGAAAGAACTCGTCCAGTAAATAAGTACAAACTGGCAGTAATTAATATGCCTGTTGTTCCAAGTGAGAAAACTTCTAACAATATAGATAATAAACTTAATCAACTTGTATCTACACCAGATGTCGGTAAGAGGTTTAATGAACTTGCAGCTGAAGAAGGATATATGGTGATGCCATCTATGACTTTCTCTGCCAACGATTTCTCATTAGGTCAGATTCAAGGGTCACGTCAAATAATTACCTGGGCTGCTAACGAAAAAGAGGTAGGTGCTGTTAGAAAATTTGATCTTACAAACTTAAGAGTAGTAGCCAGGGTTGATCAGGTAATTCCTGCAGGAACTACTCCGCTGTCTGAAGTTTCTGAAAGCATAAAGAGCCGTCTCATTAATGATAAGAAAGCAGAGAAATTAATTGCCGACCTGACTCAAAAGAATCTTACTTCTCTAGAAGATTATGCAGAGGCAATAAATTCAATAGTAGATACTGTAAGATTTGTAAACTTCACAACTCAAAATATCACCGGAGTAGGTTATGAGCCTGTTATCAACGCTGCTGCATCTTTTGCTCCTATAGGAAAAACAGTTGGACCTATGAAGGGTAACTTGGGCGTTTTTGTTGCTAATGTAACTAACCGCACCGAAGGAACTGCCGAATACGATGCAGAAGCTCAAAAAGCTTTGATACTCAACAATAATGCATATAGAATACAGATGCAGGCTGTTGAAACTCTTAAAGATGAGCTTGGTGTTGAGGATAACCGCTACAAGTTTTTCTAAGTAAGATAATCTCTGAATCTATAAAAAGTAGATAATAATAAAAGGGCCGTTCCATGTGGGGCGGCCCTAATCTTTATTGATATAATTGAAATAGCTATAAACTATTTTTCAATCTTACCAGTCTGCTCTAGCTGTAATGTTTTAGTAGGCTGATCGCATACTTCAGTAGGTCCGAAATATTGAATTGGGCCCGGATAAACATAGTCAGTGTTTAATGCCCATTGA
>CAYZHS010000150.1:0-5035 GCA_964478295.1 uncultured Proteiniphilum sp.
TTTATTCTAGATTTTATTCCCAATGTAAACGCAACTCAATTGGTTGAAAAAACTAATACTTTTTTTAACATATTGCGCAAAGCCAATCCAAGCACTCCGATTCTTTTTGTGGAAACTATCATTTTCCCGCATTCATATTATGATCAAAATACTTTTGAAATAATAACCGAAAAGAACAAATTGCTTAAAGCGGAATATGAAAAGATTAAACAGTCTGGAGATAATAATATTTACTATCTAACATGCGACGACCTTATAGGACATGATGGAGAAGCAACTGTTGATGGTATACATCTTACAGATATAGGCTTTGCAAGGATGGCAGAAAAGCTTTTTGAAACTATAAATCAAATAGAAAATAAATAATATTAAAAACAAAGCGGCTCTTGCTAGTGCTTCGATGGCAGCTATACCTGCACTCTCAAGTTGCAACGAGAGCAACAATAACATTATAACAAACAGCGGATCAGGCATACAAAAGAACGACAATCTGAAAAGTAAACTTATTGTACCTGAAAACAGCGGAATTAAAATTACAGGCACCTTTTTAGATGAGATCTCTCATGATATACCTCATCAAAACTGGGGTGAAGCTGAATGGGACCTAGACTTTCAATATATGAAAGCCATAGGTATTGACACTGTGATCATGATTCGCTCCGGCTACAAAAAATTTATCACTTACCCTTCTAAATATCTCTTGAGCAAAGGTTGCTATATGCCTTCTGTGGATTTATTGGATATGTATTTGAGACTAGCAGAAAAGTATGATATGAAATTTTACTTTGGTCTTTATGATTCGGGTCATTACTGGGCAACTGGCGATATGTCACATGAAATTGAAGATAACAAATACGTAATTGATGAAGTATGGGAAAACTACGGTAAAAAATATAAAAGCTTTGGTGGCTGGTATGTTAGCGGAGAGATAAGTCGCGCCACTAAGGGTGCTATTGGCGCATTTTATGCAATGGGTAAGCAGTGCAAAGATGTTTCGGAAGGTCTGCCAACCTTTATTTCACCATGGATAGATGGAAAGAAAGCTGTAGCAGCAAGCGGAACCGCCCTTTCTAAAAACGATGCTGTCTCAGTTCAGCAACACGAAAAAGAGTGGGATGAAATTTTCTCAGGAATACATGAAGTGGTAGATGCTGTAGCATTTCAAGATGGACATATAGATTATGACGAGTTAGATGCATTTTTTACTGTAAATAAAAAACTAGCCGATAAATATGGCATGAAATGCTGGACAAATGCAGAATCTTTTGACCGCGATATGCCAATTAAGTTTCTGCCAATTAAATTCGATAAATTGAGAATGAAGTTAGAGGCAGCTCAACGTTGTGGATACGATAAAGCAATTACCTTTGAATTCTCTCACTTTATGAGTCCTCAGTCAGCATATTCACAGGCAGGTAACCTATACAACAGATATAAAGAATACTTTAATTTGTAATAATAATGAGCAAAGATAATAATATAGGGTATGTTACTTTTATATCTGTTGTAGCAGCTTTAGGAGGCTTTTTATTCGGATATGATACTGCAGTTATCTCAGGAACCGTATCTCAGGTTTCGAGTCAGTTTTCACTAACATCACTTCAAAGCGGATGGTACGTAGGCTGTGCACTAGTTGGATCTATAACCGGAGTACTATTTGCTGGCGCACTAAGTGATCGCTTTGGACGTAAAAGAACAATGCTAATTTCTGCTATACTTTTTACAGTTTCGGCAGTAGGATGTGCTATATCAGCTAATTTAGATCAATTGGTAATTTATCGTATTATTGGCGGAATAGGCATTGGCATTGTTTCAGTAGTGTGTCCGCTGTATATTTCAGAAGTTTCCCCGGCATCGCACAGAGGACGTATGGTATCGCTTTACCAGCTTGCTGTTACAGTTGGGTTTCTGGGAGCATATCTAATGAATTACTATTTACTTAATCTATCAGTAGAATTCACCTCAAACAACCCTCTGTTACTTAAAATATTCGGAACAGAAGTGTGGCGAGGTATGTTGGGAGCTGAAACAATACCTGCTCTAATGTTCTTTATAATCATTTTCTTTATTCCTGAAAGTCCACGATGGTTGATTGTAAAAGGAGAGGAAAGCAGGGCTTCAACTATTTTTAATAGGATATATAATAATGCTTCTGTTATTTCCTTTCAGATAAATGAAGTAAAATCGGTATTACAGTCGGAAGAGAGGTCAGACTGGAAATTGCTTCTTAGTCCAGGCATATTTCGTGCTGTAATTATTGGAGCAGCTATTGCTATTCTTGGTCAATTTATGGGTGTAAATGCAGTATTGTACTACGGACCATCTATTTTCGAAACAAGTGGTCTCTCTAGTGGCGACTCACTTTTTTACCAATCTCTAATTGGACTGGTAAATATGGGTACTACTGTATTGGCACTTCTAATAATAGACAAAGTAGGACGAAAAAAACTGGTTTATGTTGGTGTCACTGGTATGATAATATCGCTTATCCTGATAGGGTTATACTTTATCATGGGAGAATCATTAGGTTTATCGAGCATTTTCTTGCTTGTTTGCTTTTTGCTCTATATATTCTTTACAGCTGGTTCTATCAGTGCGGTAATATTCGTATTCCTTTCAGAAATGTATCCTACCAAAGTTCGTGGTACTGCAATGTCTATTGCTGGATTATCTCTATGGATAGGAACATTCTTAATTGGTCAACTTACACCTTGGATGCTCGAAACAATAACACCTGCCGGTACTTTCTTTCTCTTCGCATTTATGTGTATTCCTTACATGTTTATAGTATGGAAACTAATGCCAGAAACAGCTGGTAAATCATTAGAAGAAATTGAAAGATTTTGGCTGAAATACAAAAAAGAATAACCCAATAACCAGATTATAGTTTGAATTAAATAAGAGCCAAAGTTCACGATAAATTATCGTCAGCTTTGGCTCTTTAATCAAATTGTAACATTGTAGCACGGCAGGGAATCGAACCCTGATCTAAAGTTTAGGAAACTTCTATTCTATCCATTGAACTACCGCGCCGTAATTGCATGCAAAAGTAACATTTTTGTCTTTACCTACAAAGATAATATATTAACTAAATGACAAAAAACAATTTATACAATTAACTGTTTAGTAGATATTGGGTCTACTACATTTCAGACCTATTTGAAAAGTATAATACACAATAAGAAAACAAACATGAATAATATAGTCATTTTATATGGCACTTCAGGAGGCAGTGTTGAAACTGTAGCCAAACAGTTACAGGATCTGTTTGAAGGGAGTGCCGACCTATACAACGTACTTGACGTGTCACTTAATGAAATTAAGGATTATAAATATATAATTGTAGGCACATCTACAACAGGTATTGGAGATTTACAAGACGATTGGGAAGGATTTTTACCTTCATTTTCTAAAATTGATTTTACAGGAAAAAAGGTTGCAATTTTTGCATTAGGTGATAGTGCTTCATACTCAACTAGTTTTGCTGAATCTATGAAAGTTGTTTATGATGAAATTCACGATAAAGTTGAAATAGTGGGACAAGTACCTGATGAAGGTTATACCTATGATGATTCTACAGCAGTTGAAGATGGAGTTTGGGTGGGATTGCCTCTTGATGAAGACAATGAGTATGATTTAACTGAGGAGCGACTTATAAGATGGGTTGAAATTCTTAAAAAGGAGTTTGTTTAGAAAATTTAGAGAGAGGTTGTATTATAATATAGATACAACCTCTGTTTTATTTAATAAAACTGTATTACACTCTTTTGAACAACAACCATTATATTCTTCAGCACATTTCTCACACTGTATAACCAAATCGTGACACAATTGATTGGCACAATTCGTGTGTCTATCACTTGGTTCTCCACACTGATGACATTTAGCAATTATATCATTTGTAACTCGTTCTCCTAACCGCTCATCAAACACAAAATTTTTACCAATAAATTTCACAGGGAGCTCTTTCTCGCGAGCCTTTCTAACATACTCAATTATTCCACCTTCAACATGATAAACATTACTAAAACCATTATGACGCAGATAGGCACTAGCCTTTTCACATCTAATTCCGCCGGTACAATACATTACAATATTTTTATCTTTCAGATTGCCGTATCTGGCTTTCATATCGCTTATTTTTATCTTTCTGGTCCTGTAACATATCCACTGCCATGGGCAATTGTTCCCGGAATGTATTTGATGGCACTTCAATAGCATCTTTAAAACGTCCTACTTCGTACTCATAACTATTGCGCATATCTACAATAATGGTATCAGGAAGTTCTGTTAGTTCATTAAACTCTTCTGCATTTAAATACCTACCTGTATTTGATGGATTAAATGTTGGATCATCAATTCCATCTGCAACAATTTTTTTACGTACTTTCATACGTAATACCCAAAACGACTTTCCATCATTATCCAGTGCCTCGTTTAGTCTTATTCCATTTAGTGCTGGATGTGCATTATAAAGAATATTTCTAAAAGCATCCTTATTGTCTTGAGGTACAGAAATCTGCCCATTTATTCCTTCTGAAGCTATATAAATACGCCCAAAAACCCCAATTTCATAAAACCTTGTATAAAGTTCGTTCCTAAATTGCTGAGGGTCTTCTATATCAAAATATTTATAGAATGAGATTGTGACTCTAGGCACCTTCTCTTCTAACATGCGTTTTTTAAGTTCCTTATTTGAGATTTGATTATATAAAACTCTCATATATTAATTCTGTGTGATTATTTATAAACATTAAACATCTATTGAGAATAGATCTCGAGCCACAAAAATAGATAACAAATATAATTAATTCAACGAATTAGCAGTTTTTGTATCTGGTAAAAGATTAAATCTATTAGATATAAAACAGCTTGATATCATTGATTTTCCACAAACCAAAAAGAAGAGGACAACAATAAGCTATCCCCTTCTCTATGAACTATTAATCAATACAAACTAATCGAGTTCCTTTATTTTTATATTTTGAAACCATACCTCATCGCCGTGATCCTGCAGTAAAATAAGACCCTCTTC
>CAYZHS010000151.1:0-5009 GCA_964478295.1 uncultured Proteiniphilum sp.
ACCATCACGAGTAATCATGTAGCAACCGTTTTCTGGTTTTGTAATATGACCTACCAGGTGAATACCAGGTATGTTGCTCATCTTATCGTGCAGAGTGAGGGGAACGGTAAATAAAAGCTCATAATCTTCACCACCATTAAGTGCAACAGTTGTAACATTCATGTTGAATGTCTCTGCCATGAGTGCCGTTTGGTAGTCGATAGGGAGTCGCTCTTCAAACAGATGGCACCCAACATTACTCTCTTTACATATATGAAGCAAATCAGATGAAATTCCGTCTGAAATATCAATCATAGAGGTTGGAACTATGTTGTTTGCTGCTAAAGCTTCTACAATATCTTTGCGCGCCTCAGGCTTTAGTTGTCTTTCAAGAATATACTCTTTACCACCAAAATCGGGTTGAAAATCTGTGTCGTTTTTTCCATCAAACACAGTTCTTTCTCTTTCAAGGAGCTGTAAACCCATGTATGATGCACCCAAATCGCCAGATACATAAATAAGATCTGTTTCTTTAGCCCCACTGCGATATACTATTTTTTCTGCATCGGCAATACCAATACAGGTAACGCTAATAGTAAAACCTGTTAGCGACGACGTAGTGTCTCCTCCAACCAGATCTACTCCATATACCTCGCATGCCAATTTTACTCCACTATAGAAATTCTCTAAATCTTCTACAGAAAATCTCTTTGAAATACCTAGTGATACTGTAATTTGTTGTGGAATACCATTCATTGCATATATGTCAGAGAAATTGACAACTGCAGCTTTATACCCCAAATGCTTAAGTGGTGAATATATAAGATTGAAGTGGATTCCTTCGAGTAGCATATCGGTAGTAACAAGCGTTTGCTTACCGTTATTGTCTATAACCGCAGCATCATCACCAATACCTTTTTTAGTTGTTTGCTGAGTTAGTTTGACATCCTTTGTGAGATGTTCTATTAAACCAAACTCTCCTAATGTTGCTATTTCAGTTCGTGTCATAATATTTAAATAAAAAAGAGGTCGCAACAGTTTTTGTGGTTCTGTTGAAAATCGACCTCTTGTAATTTAGTTGTTGAAATATCAAATTTCCTGTACTATTGTACGCATAATCTCTGCCATTTTGGGCTGAGCAATTTTTGCAGCTATTTGAACCTCTTCATGCGATACCTCAACTATTTTACCTATTACTCCAAGATCTGTAATAATTGAGAAAGCAAGTACTTTCATGCCAGCATGATTTGCTACGATAACTTCTGGAACTGTTGACATACCTACAGCATCACCACCAATTATGCGGAGGAAGTTATATTCTGCCGGTGTTTCGAATGTTGGACCTTGCAAACCTATATATACACCATGCTGTAACTTAATGTTTTTCTTGTTAGCAATCTCCATTGCTTTTAGTCGCAACTCTTTATTATAAGCCTCGCTCATATCAGGAAAACGAGTGCCAAGCTCATTAAAGTTTTTGCCATGAAGCGGATGCTCAGGAAATAGGTTTATATGATCTTCAATAAGCATTATATCACCCACATCAAAGCTCGAATTCATTCCACCTGCTGCATTTGATACAAATAGATATTCAATGTTTAGAGCCTGAAATACTCTTATGGGGAATGTCACCTCTTTCATTGTGTAGCCTTCGTAATAGTGAAAGCGACCCTGCATTGCAAGTACCTTCTTGCCTCCTAGCGTTCCAACAATTAGTTTTCCACTATGTCCTTCAACTGTTGATACTGGGAAGTTTGGTATTTCGGTGTATGGAATATCGGTTTTATTCTCTATCTCATTTGCCAGTTCGCCAAGTCCTGTTCCTAGTATAATTGCAGTATTAGGAATTTCACCAATCCTGCCTTTAAGATAATCAGCTGTTTGTTTTATTGTTTCTAACATGTTCTACTATTTTTTTATTAAATGAAAATTGCTCTTGATTGTTTAAGAATGTAACTCTAACCGGTATGTAATATAGCATACTTTTAAATTCATCAGATAGATAAGGTAGCGATTTAAATCGTACAGCATCTTTCTCTGTTGTAATTACAAACTTATTATCATCATCTACCTCATCAACCATTTCTGTAATCTCTTCAATATCTTTTTTAGTGAAGTTATGGTGATCGGGGAAGAATTTCGTATAAAGATTATATGTCTTATGCTCAAGTTTTCTTACAAGCGGTTCGGGAGATGCAATACCAGTTACCAGAAAGATATGCTTTTTCAGCATATTATTGAGTGAGATAGAAGTAGTGTTTATTTCAGGAAATACCGGCTTTATCTCTTCGTAATCTAATGATGTGAAATACAGTTTCTGATAAGGATAAAGGTCTAGTCCGTTTGAGTAAATCCTGAAATCAATTGGTTGTAGGTCTGGATGGCATTTGGTAACTAATACTATTGATGCTCTATCTTTACCTTGAAGCGGTTCACGAAGAAGTCCGGCCGGAAGTAGTTTGTCTTCGAAAACAGGACGATTGCTATCAACTAAAAGTACCGACAATGAGGGTTGCACGCGACGATGCTGAAATCCATCATCCAGTAGAATTACATCGGGACGTTTATCTTTGTCTAATGCTAATAACTTTTCGATAGCATTAACCCTGTTTTTGTCTACAACTACCAAAGCGGAAGGAAATTTCTTCTTTATTTGAAGTGGCTCATCCCCTGCGTCTCTTACTTTTGAGTCAACCTCAACAATTTGAAATCCTCTGCTTTTACGTTTGTAGCCTCTGCTTAAAACTGCTACTTTATATTTTGGAGAGAGTAAACGAATTAGATATTCTATATGAGGGGTTTTGCCAGTGCCTCCAACAGTAATATTACCAACACATATAACAGGTATGTCAAATTTCCGCTGTTTAAGTATATTTCTATTATATAACCAGTTGCGGAAATTTACTACAACACCGTATAACCAGGATAATGGTTGTAAATAACGTCTAATCTCAACTACCGGAAGTTCCATTAATTATTTTATATTCAACTCGAATGGTATTCGTGCTTGTATGTAATCTTGATCTTTAATGTTTTTAAGTAGCATAAACAGCTCGTAGCTCTCGCCTAAATATTCTTTCATAGTTTTTGCTGCAAGCTCTTCTTTGGCAGGGTTCAATAGCTCTTCTATTGGAGAATAGAGTTTTGGATATTCAAAAACTACATAGCTTTTACCAAGATTAGCCAAATCTGCAGCAATTTCTATAGCCCTTTCAATTCCACCTAGCTCGTCAACTAAGCCAATCTCTTTTGCCTGATTTCCAGTCCAAACTCTACCTTCTGCATACAAGGCAAGAGTGTCTTTATCGATATTACGACCTTCAGCACATCTTGTCAGGAACAAATCGTATCCTGCTTCTACATAATTTTGCATCAGCTCCTTTTCTTTATCGTTAAAAGGACGGGCTATGTTGCCAAAGTCGGCAAACTCATTTGTCTTTACCGACTCAGTATGTATTCCAATTTTATCTGTTGTACCTTTAATATTTGGAATCATTCCGAATATACCTATAGATCCTGTAATAGTGGTGGGTTGTGCAACAATGCTATTGGCGTTGCTAGCGATATAATATCCGCCGGAAGCAGCCAAATCGCCCATTGAAACAACCACAGGTTTTTCAGCCTTTAAGTCCTCAACAGCTTTCCAAATTTGTTCAGATGCATAGGCACTACCACCTCCCGAATTAATTCTCAATACAACAGCCTTTATTTCATCATCGTTCCTGAGCTTTTCTATTTCGCTCACCATATATCTATCTTGAATGCCTGTTGAACCTGTACCTGAGGTTATGTTTCCATTTGCATAAAGTATTGCAATAGTATTATCAGTTTTAAGTACACTTTTTGTCTTAACCGACTTCATGTTTGCTATGGTTGCAGATGGAATCTTTTTGTCCTTTTCTATATCTAAAAGCTCTCTTAAGTAATTTTTCATCTCAGTCTCATACAATATTGTATCTACTAAGTTGGCAGATAAGAGATAATCAGTTGATTGAAGCAAAGGCATTTTGTTTGCTATCGAATCTATCTGATTTTCAGAGAGCGCACGCGACTGGGCAAAGTCTTTTCTCATAAAACTCCATGCATCATTTAAATAAGAGCTCACCTGCTCTCTGTTCGCCTCACTCATTTCATTTTGAGTAAATGGTTCTACAGCAGATTTGTATGTGCCAACTTTAAATATTTGCATCTCAATACCTAGCTTGTCTAAGGCATCTTTAAAGAAAATAGGGGTGGATGATAATCCATGAAGATCAAGCATTCCCTGAGGATTGATAGCTACTTTGTCTGCTACAGATGCCAGGTAATAGCCACCTTGAGTATAACTGTCGGCATAAGCAACTACAAATTTACCACTCTCCTTAAAGTTCTCAAGCTCACTCCTAATTTCAGCAAGGGTTGCCATCGAAGCGTATAACATTCTTGAATCGAGGTAAATGCCTTTTATGTTATCGTTTGATTTTGCTTTTCTTATTGCACTTACTATATCGTTTAACCCCATATCAGAAGGATACTTTGAACTTAGCATAGAGGTAAAAGGGTCGGGTTCAGCAACTCTTTCAACTATTGTTCCATCTAGTCGTAAATTTAAAACAGAATTGTTTTGTAGTACAAACTTCTCCGATGACATAGTGCTAAAGAGAGAACCGGCAGCTCCAAAGAACATTACCATTGCAATAATAGAAATTATGATCTGTGCAATGAGAAAACCCAAAGCTGATGCAATCATTATTTTTAGAAAATCTTTCATAATGAGGATTTTTATATTTGAATTATAAAACAAAAATAGATAAAAAAGAGAGTCTAAGCAATTTAAAATTACACATTCTTAATTAATTTATTTTGGTAAATTATCTTCATAACTGTAAATTTGAAATCTCAATCTGGTTTGCCATGAATGTTAGTTAAAATCAGACATATTAATAAATGGTAAATTGTGATAAAAAAGAGGATGGCGTGCAACGTTTTCTTCTTTAATACATCTTTATATTAACTGCGATAATAATGGATGACTCGCAACTGATAATAGC
>CAYZHS010000152.1:0-4998 GCA_964478295.1 uncultured Proteiniphilum sp.
GAGTACCCCATGATATTAAAAGATTTGCAGAGAAATAGGAGCATAAGCTGAGTAAGAAAATCAGTTTATTTTGTCTCAGGAAATAAGGATAAAACGCATCAAGAAAATAATTTAATGCAATTATTGACCAGCCTGTGATCCAAAGTACCAGAAACCACCGGTGTTCAAACATAAAAATATAGGCATATAACATCAGCAAGACTGCAATAGAACCAAGCGATGCAATTAATAAAAGAGAAGATGCATCCATAATATCTCCCAACAATAAACATTGTTGCCTAAACAAAGTTTGTAAATAGTCCACTTAAATATTAAGACCATTTCAGCTATATCTACTATATCAGGAAAATAATTATAATGTCATAACAAAAATATTAAGTCCGTTAAAATATCGTGTTTTCTTGAGTAATTATTGATCGATTTTCATCGGCATCGTTATTTGATAATCGATAGCTTCCATCCCGGCATTTCACGAAGGTTTCAACACAGTCATCGATATCCTGTCTTGTTGTTTGCCAAGAGCATACACTGATTCTGATAACCGGCTCGTTTTTCCATACGGCGCCTCCGCACCAGCATATTCCGCTTAACTGGAGGTTTTTCAATGTAGCTTTTGTGATATCCTCGGTTTCACATTTAACGTGGATTTGATTAAACACTACCTCATTCAAAACAGTAAACCCTTTACCGGTCAGGCACTCTGCCATACACACCGCCGTGATAGCAATAATATGTTTTTGCATTGAGCGACAGAAGTTTATTCATCGAGCTATCGGCCTGTTTCAAATCCAGCGTGAACTGCGGGTTTGGAATCACGGGTTTACCGTCCTCTAAAGCCATGGCATCCCCGGTAAGAACAATCGATTCATTCTCCATAAAAAGTGAAATGTGCCCGGGAGTATGCCCCGGCGTAGCGATGATATGGCATCCGCCGCACCAGTCCATTTTATCACCATCATGTATAAATTCGTCCACCAAAACCGGCTCAACCCGGCGCAGCATATCACAAAATGCCCTTCCAAAATCCTGTTGATCCGGCGGGAGCGATTTCTGCATTTCCTCAGCTTGCTTTAGACGAAGCGGCTTTTCCTGTGCAGAAATATAGGGAGCTTCTGCTTGCGATGAATATATCTTTATATTGGGATTTACCCTTTTCATAGCAGCCGCCGCGCCCATATGATCATGGTCATGATGCGTCAGCACCAATCCTGTTAGCTGCTGCGTGGACAGCCCATATTGCGCTAGTTCTTTTTCAAGTGTGGAAAGCGAACCGATAAAACCGCAATCCACAAGCACGATGTTCTTTTCATCCCACAGCAGTGTGGGATATACCGTGTCTGATGTATCACCAAAGGTTGCTGATATAACAAGTCTAAGTATTTTATACTCCATAGGCACCTCCTGTGCGTAAAAGATTTGCGTTGTAGCAATCTCCTGTTTTTCTTTTAGCTCTTGCTCTGTCACATTAGCCCACAACATCATATCAGTAATAAGTTTCTCCGTGTTTACGATCGGAGAGATAAAAAATGCTCTTTCTAACTTTTTACCTGATAACGCATTCATAGTGAAGTAAGCGCCAATGCTGTTTGCAATAATCGAAATAGAATCGTACTTTTTATACAGCCTCTCATATTCAACCAAAATTTCTTCTCTTGTTTCCCACGGAGTAGCTGCTTTATAGTCTAATCCAAATACATCATGATCATTGAAAAATGCTTTGTAATGCTCGGCTTCTTCTGCATTACCACCTTTTCCATGTATATATAATACGGCTTTCTTCACAACAATCACCTCATCAAATTATGATAAACATATTAGCATGTTATAAATTTATACGCAAATTTGATCGCAGGACAATCTTGAAAAGAAAGTCTAAACATGTCATTCTATATATAGAATAGCATGTAAGGAGGAGTATATTTATGGATAATTGGAAAACTTTATTGAAAGCAGACCCGACGAACTGGCTGTTGGAAGAAAATAACCCTTCTGTGCGCTACTTTACATTAAAAAATATCTTAGACAGGTCGGATGATGATGAAGAAGTCCGATTTGCAAAAAGTGAAATAATGCAAACAGGCATTGTGCCGGACATACTTCAAAAGCAAAGGGAACCGGAGTATCTTCAAGCATATTCCCGTTTTTACACATACAAATATAAAGGTCTTGTTTGGTCATTGATTACGCTTGCAGAATTAGGTGCTGAGGCAACACCGCAAATTAAAGAGCAATGCGAGTACCTACTTGAAAATTCCCAAGAGAGGCAGGATGGCGGTTTTTCACAGAATACAGCCGTGAGGACAGGCGGCGGCAGGATAACCGAAGTAATTCCCTGCCTGACCGGAAACATGGTATGGAGCTTAATACGCTTTGGTTATCTCGACGACCCGAGATTGCAAAAAGCCCTTGAATGGATTAATCGGTTTATACGCTTCAATGATGGAGTAGCGAATGACCCGCAAGTTCCTCCATATGATCACAATGAAATGTGTTGGGGATCACACACCTGTCATATGGGTGTAGTAAAGATACTCAAAGGATTAAGCTCTATACCGTTGGAAAGAAGAACGAAAGAGATAAACGATACAATACAAAAAGCAACCGAGTTTATACTAATTCATCATATTTACAAACGAAGCCATAATCTTAACCGGAAATCGAAACCGGGCTGGCTCAAATTCGGATTTCCTTTAATGTATCAGACCGATATATTGGAAATATTGGATATCCTGACCGAGCTGGGAATCAAAGATAGCCGTATGGATGATGCCATAGACATTGTAGTTGCAAAACAGGATGATATGGGCAGATGGAAAACGGAGAACACTTACAACAGCGACCGTTTGCTAATCCCAATGGGTCAAATAAACGATCAAAACAAATGGATCACCCTTAGGGCAATTAGAATAATGAAAAGATATTATCATTCATTAGTATCGTGAGGAGATGCGGTAGTTAATCAATATATAAAGTTATACTAGGCTCTTGACATATCGATTCATATGTCGTATATTTTAACTAAGTTCAAATATTTTAACTAAGTTAAAGTATCTGGAGGTTAAAATGAAACAGACGAAAAAAGAACGTACTCAAAAAGACATCATCAAGGCTGCGAAGAATATCATCCACGATAAAGGCCACGAAGCCGTTACTGTTCGATATTTGGCTGAAGAAACAGGATACTCATATACTAATCTATATTACTATTTTAAGGATGTGAATGCTCTCTTGTGGACATTACGTCTCGATATGATTGAGGATATGATTACAGAGCTTACATCCGTTTCCTTTAAGAATGATGATCCTGTGAAAGAAATCCTTGGCGCTTTTTTCTGCTATACCGACTATTTCTTCAAACACCCGAATGTCTTCCGTTTTTTTTACTTTTATCCTTTTGTTCAGCCGGAGGGAGATGACAGTTATCAAAAGCTTGAGCAACGATTTCACAGCATGTGGCAGACATCCTTTATCAGGCTAATTCAGGAAGGCATCATTCAAGCTGAGGATATTGAAGTTGTAGCTAAGACTATCATTTACGCATTACAAGGAATGATTATGTTGAGTTTCTCATCCAATGGTTCTACTAAAAAAGAAGATATTAAAGATGAACTGATAAAACTTGTGAATTACTTATTCAATAAGAATAAGAGAAATTATTAAGGGGGTTGTCTTGTGGAAAAATGTAACAAAATCAGCTTTCAGCCACTTTTTCGTGTTGCCCAGTATTTGTCTTTGGCAATGCTCATTATTATCCCATTACAAATCGTTATTTTTATAGTTTCACCGCCACCGGATACTGTCAAAGGATTTTTTGAACTTTATCAGCAAAATCCGTTTTTAGGGCTGCTGAGCTTGGATTTTCTTTATCTGTTTAACAATATAATTATTGTAATAATCTATTTAGCCCTCTTTACCCTCTTATACCGAGAAAAGCCCGTTACTGTACTCTTGGCATTAATACTTGGCTTAATTGGTATTGCATGTTATTATCCGTCCAATCCTGCATTTGAAATGCTGACGTTAAGCAATCAGTATTTTCAGGCGCTGCCTGAACAACAAAATATATATTTGGCAGCCGGCGAAGCTTTAATGGCTGGTTATTCAGGCACCACCTTCGATGTCTACTATGTATTAAGTACAATATGCCTTCTTTTATTTGCCTATGCGCTAATAAAGAGCCATAAGTTTAAGAAATCGGTTGGCTTGTGGGGCTTAGCTTCTGGATTCTTTATGCTTGTACCCTCTTCGGCAGGAGTATTGGGTATGATTTTTTCTTTACTGTCCCTCATTCCTTGGGTTGTATTTGTTGCGCTACTGATGATAAATTTCAGAAAATTCGCCGACGACACATCATTTTAATTGGGATGATGATTTGTATATCTCCCTGCTGCGAATGGCAATTATACTCGCTATTAATATTCTTTTTTCTTTACTGGAATCCAGATTTTCTTTTGTTGACGAGCTAGATGGTAAGCCGCAATAAATTTTTCATAGTCATCTGCTGCCTCGTTCCATGCTTTATGAAACATCGTGCTTGCTTCTACTACCATCCCGCCTTCTTCTAAACTCATCCCCATTAAGCAGAGTTTAACAACATTGTTATTAGGGTCAAATTTTATATTCATCTAATCTTACCTCCAAATGAATAAAATCGCGAGGATTCCGCTCGATGACTTATATCCAGTATACTGGCATATATCAAGTATTATAAGACTATATTCTATATTTCCCTTGTGTTATAATTAAAGCATGGAAAGTAATATCGAATGGCCTTCGATTTTCTCAATTCGATGCCCGTAAATTATGACAAAACCTCCGTGATTATAAGTGCATTGACAAATAAAATCTATCTTATAAGAACATTGCTTACAGCCGTTAAGAACGCTTCGATACCTTGCTCGATAATATCTATCAAAATTACCTGTTCCTCAAAATTCGGTGTAGAAATTAAGGTGCATTCTATGATGGCGTCCTGATTTTTATCGTCATGAAATACTG
>CAYZHS010000153.1:0-4982 GCA_964478295.1 uncultured Proteiniphilum sp.
AAAAGCCACTCTTTTTGTTGCCTCAGTAGGGTATCATGAAGTTTATGTAAATGGCTCCAAAATCGACAATCACGTGCTTGCTCCGGCAGCTACAGACCATACTCAGCGGGCGCGTTATATTGCTTATGATATCTCGCCACAACTAATTAAAGGCAAAAATTTAATTGCTATATGGCTAGGCACAGGCTGGTCGATATTTGCACCTTACGCAACTAACGATAAACCACGTGCACCAATTGCTATAGCACAGGTTGACATCTACAATAATAAAGGAGAAGTTATAGAGCGAGTAGCAACTGATGAAAGTTGGAAAACACATCCAAGTCCCAACCGCCTGATTGGAAACTGGGGCTTTGGTGTTGGTGGTTATGGTGGCGAGATATGGGATGCCAACAAAGAAATACCAAACTGGAATCTTGCTGATTACAACGATAGTGACTGGCAAAATGCTGTTGTATTTAACCCCAAACTCAAACTATCGTCACAACAGGTTGAACCCAACAGACTTATAAACGAAATTATTCCTGTTGAAATCAAAGCTCGATCCGATGGTTCTTATAGAGTGGATATGGGAGTTAACTTTGCAGGATGGACAAGCATCAGAGTAAAGGGTAATCCGGGCGACACAATCCGCTTTGAATTTTCAGAGAGAGAGCAGAACGACATAACCTTTGCTCTTCACAGCGCTTTTATTGTTGGCAAAGAGGGCATTGGTACATTTCAGAACAGGTTTAACTATATGTCGGGCCGATGGATCACAATTCACGGTGCTACCTCTGAACCTGTAAAAGATGACATTAAAGGCTGGATGGTTCGCACCGATTTTACCAATGCAACTGATTTTGAATGCTCAGACTCACTGCAGAACTGGATATATAACACTGTCAGGTGGACATTCGAGAACCTGTCTTTAGGAGGATTTATTGTGGACTGTCCACAGAGAGAGAGGTTTGGCTATGGTGGCGATGCACATGCTACCTCTGAAACGGGACTGCTCAACTACAAACTTGGTGCTTTCTACACCAAGTGGCTTGAGGATTGGCGCGATGTTCAGGGCACTGAGCCGATGGTAGGCAACATGAACGACCCCGAATGGGCAAGAAAACAAGAGGGAAGCGGCAGACATTTTGGCGGTGGAATTTTACCACAAACAGCCCCCACATACCACGGTGGTGGAGGTCCGGCATGGGGCGGAATTGTAGTCACTCTCCCCTGGTTTCTATACAATTATAATGGTGATATAGGAGCACTGGAGGCTAACTTCGATATGATTAAAGGTTGGCTTGAATTTCTAGAATCTCATACTGAAAACAGATTACTTAAGAGGTATGGAGGCAGATGGGATTTTTTGGGCGACTGGCTATGGCCTGGTGCTACAGCTCAGGGAATGAACAACTATTCGGAAGACAATCTCTTTTTCAACAACTGTTATTGGATATATAATCTTAAGACTGCAGAAAAAATTGCAGATATTCTTGGCAGGGAGTATTTAGCCGAGATATGGAAAATAGAGGCCGACTTAGCGGCTGAAGCGCTTCATAAAAAATATTATCACGAAGATGAGTACAACTATTCCGACAGGTCGATGCGCAGTCTTGCGGCCGCTCTTTATGCCGATATCATGCCCTCAGAGCTGCGTCCACATATAATGAAGAGCCTTGAGAATGAGATATTGATTAATCAAAAAGGCCATATCGATGTAGGTATTACAGGAGGAGCAATGCTGTTTAAGGTACTTCGCGATGAAGGGCGCGACGATCTTATATACTCTATGACTTCACAAACCACTTATCCAAGCTGGGGATTGATGAAGGAGAGCGGTGCCACAACTATTTGGGAAATGTGGGAGAAGGATCTTCCTGGCCATTCACTCCTGCACAGCTCATATCTATATCCCGGTGCATGGTATATTGATGGAGTTGCCGGCATAAGACAAAACCATGATTACCCCGGCTACAGAAAGTTTAATGTTAGGATACCAAAACTTAGCGAGTCGCAAATCTCTTGGGCAAAGGCCAACTTCAACTCACCCGCTGGTCTCATTAAATCGCACTGGAATCGTCAAGGCAATTCATATAATCTCAATGTAACCGTACCTCCCAACTGCACAGCCACCATTTGGTTTCCAGATATAGATAGTAAAACAGTTAACGAAGCTGGCGGACACTTAAAGCAAGTTGGTCAACAAGATGGGTATCTACTGTTTGAAGTAGAGTCTGGAAGCTACCAATTCTCCAACTAACAAACCTCACAAAACAGAAATAAAACATTCAACATAATCAATATACTTAAAATTTGGAAGATGAAAAACAATGCAACTTTAACAACCCTCCTTATAGCTTTAATAGCAGCTTTAGGAGGCTTTACGGCTTGTGTTAGCAACTCGGCAAACATTGTCTTGCCACAAGTAGAAATGCAGGTAAACCCTCAAGGTATAGGTACTACAACACCTCGCTTCTCATGGCAAATAACTTCTCCTGCAAACAACTTGCAACAACACTCATACCATATTCAAGTGGCTCTTAGTGAGCAAGATTTAAGAAGAGGCAGGAATCTAATTTGGGATACTGGCATAGTAGACAGTAGCGAGTCGCTTTTAATACCTTACGATGGACAAGCTCTGGATTCGGGACAGGAGTATTTTTGGCGTGTGAAAGTTACTACCAATAAAGGGGTGACAAGTTGGAGTGAAACAAGCAAATGGTCGATGGCTCTGCTTGAGAGTAGCGATTGGGTGGCTAAGTGGATTGGTGAAGATGAGTATTCTAATGAGGGTGAAACTGCAGATGGCAATACCAGACTTGCTGCCCGCTACCTTCGCAAACCTTTTACAGTAAATAAAAATATAAAACGTGCTGTATTGTATATCTCGGGATTGGGTGCTTATGAAGCCTTTATAAATGGCAATAGAGTATCAGATGATGTACTTGCACCCACCGTTTCGTGGTTTCCCGAGAAAGTTTATTACAATGTTTATGATGTAACAGAGCTAATGAGTAGCAACAATAATATACTGGCAGTGAAACTAGGAAACGGTCGATACTTCGGTATGAGAAACTCTTGGACACAAATGTTTGGACTGCCTCGTCTGCTTGCTCAGCTTAAAATAGAATATAAAGATGGAAGCATCGATATTGTTATAAGCGACGAATCGTGGAAAGTTTCATCGCAAGGTCCAATTGTTGCAAATAACGAGTTCGATGGTGAAGAGTACAAAGAGAAAATTGACTGGGATGGCTGGAATTGGGAAGGTTACAACGACAGTAACTGGAAGCAGGCCGATATAATGAGCAACCCGGGTGGCAAGCTTGTAGCCCAGCCTAATCCAAATATAAGAGTACAGGATGAGATTACCCCTATCTCAATTACTGCTCACAATGATGGCAAATATATTTTAGATATGGGTCAAAATATGGTTGGCTGGATCAAGATAAACAGTTTAAATGGCAAGAAAGGTCAACCTGTTACTATGCGGTTTGCAGAGACTCTCAATGATGATGGTTCACTCTATATGGACAACCTAAGAGGTGCCAGGGTAACAGATATTTATACTCCTGCCGGGGATGGGATATTTAGCTGGGAGCCGTCATTTGTGTTTCATGGATTTAGATATTTTGAGATCTCAGGATTAGATTATCAACCTAATCTGGGCGACTTTACCGGTAGGGTTATTTATGATGCAATGGAAACTACAGGCAGCTTCGAGACTAACAACAAGATTATTAATCAGACATTTAAGAATGCTTTCTGGGGAATAAGAGGAAATTACAGAGGTATGCCGACCGACTGCCCGCAGCGTGATGAGCGCCAGGGATGGTTGGGCGATCGTGCTACCGGTTGCTTTGGCGAAGCTTTCGTTTTCAATAATGCTCTCTTGTACAGTAAATGGCTTCAGGATATTAAGGACTCTCAAAGTCCCGAGGGCAGCATATCAGTTGTATCTCCCAGATACTGGACAATATATCACGATGATGTAACATGGCCATCTGCTTACTTCTACGGTGCAAAGATGTTGTGGCAGCACTACGGTGATACGGAACCTATTTTTACGCATTACAACTCCATGAAGCGTTATCTGATGAGAATTCAAGAGGTATCGATGCAGGATTATATTATGACTAAAGATGCTTATGGCGATTGGTGTATGCCACCCGAATCGCAAGAACTTATTCATTCTCAAGATCCATCCAGAAGAACTGCGGGAGAGGTGTTGAGTACAACCGTATACTACAGCCTACTTAATATGATGGTTGAGTTTGCCGAACTCACAGGCAACAGTGCCGATATTGTTCAGTACAACGAACTTGCAGAAAGTATAAAGGAGGCGTACAATAACAGATACTTTAATACAGACTCTGCTTACTACGACAATAATACTGTAACTGCCAACATTTTATCGCTTCAACTGGGATTGGTTCCACAAGATATGGAAATTGCAGTATTTAATAATATTGTAAAAAAGACTGAGGTTGATTTTAATGGTCATGTTAGCACAGGTGTATTGGGTATTCAGCATCTGATGCGTGGACTAACCGAGCACAGTAATGTAGATCTGGCATATAAGATTGCTACTAACCACACCTACCCTAGCTGGGGATATATGATTGATAAGGGTGCTACAACAATATGGGAGCTGTGGAATGGAGATACTGCCGACCCTGCAATGAACTCGGGCAATCATGTAATGTTGTTGGGCGACCTGCTTATCTGGTACTACGAAGATCTGGCGGGAATAAAAAATCATCCCGAGAGTATCGCTTTTAAGAAGCTGCTCATGGAGCCTAAATTTCCCGAAGGGTTAACTCATGTTGATGCCACCTACAACTCGGTTATGGGTGTTATAAAAAGCGAGTGGAGCAAAGAGGATGGCAAGTTCTACTGGAACATTACAATACCAGGCAACTCCTCGGCAGTTATTAGGCTGCCCAAGGAGTTTAACATTACTAAACCATCAGGCGAAGGTGTATTGAATGTAACCGAAA
>CAYZHS010000154.1:0-4943 GCA_964478295.1 uncultured Proteiniphilum sp.
TCTTCGGGAGCAACTTCATAAATACCAAGTTGTTCCATCTTATCGATATTAAAAGCGATTGTAGCTTTTATTAGTTGCTCGGGGAAGATATCCATTGGAAACACTTTATCATATTCGTTAGATACAATAATTGCTCTTGGACCACCCAATACACGAGCGTCTAAACGATATTTCTTATTATGCTTTGGATATGTAGCACCTGCACTATATCTCTTAGATGACATTGATGCCCATCCTACCAATTCATGCACATCGTCGCCTTCGGGAATTACAGTTACTTGCGAATGGTTGGCACGAAGCACTCCGTTCTTCTTAATCTTCTTTCCGGTAAGTGGGTTACCACTTATATATCTAATTGATATACCGTCGGTTACGTTGTTGTTGAATATTGTACTTAGCTCAGTTCCAATAACCATTTTGTAGTATCCTGTCTGCTTCACCTCAGAGCCTGTGAGAGCTATGGTGCGCGTTAGGTCTACAATACCTTTATTGAATAGGCGTCCAATTAAAACAACATCAAGAGCGTTTAGTGTCCATACAACCTCGCCTCTGTTAACTGGTTTGATTTTATTGATCTGAACTCCAACATTACCTGCAGGATGTGGCCCATCAAACTCTGTAACAACCACATTTTTAGCATCTCTTAATGCTTTACTCTTGGTTTTTGCACTTATAGAAAGGTATACCTTTCCTGAAGTAAGCTTAGCCAGAGCATCAAGTCCTGTCTGAAGATCCTTCTCTTGCCCTTCAAGAATAAAATCGTATGAAGGTGCAAGTGGTGAAGAGTCGAAACCTGTTACAAAGATATCTCTTGCCTCTTTTTTAGGATTGGCCACTATATCATATGGGCGCTGGCGTATTAAAAACCAGATACCCGCTTTGAGAAGTGAGCTCTTTACCTCTTCAGTAGTAAGAGAAGACACATTTTTTACTCCGTAGTCAACATATTCAGTTGTGCTATCGGCCTTAATTTCGAAATTAAGGATTTTTCTTTTTTCACCACGCTCAATAGCAGTAACAATACCACTAACTGGCGATGCAAAAAGAATTTCTTCGTGATCCTTTGCATAGAATAGTGCATCTCCGGCCTTCACCCTATCGTCAACTTTAACAAGAGGTTTAGGTGTAATGCCTTGAAAATCTTCGGGACAAATTCTCACAAACTCACTCGTTACACCGCCTCGTAAAACTTCTTCCGAGTCTCCAAGTAACGGTATCTGCAAGCCTTTCTTTATTTTTATCAGATTTGCCATATAGTTTTTAATAAATTACCTGATTGCAATCTTTAATTGATCATCCAACTTAATATCAAGAGGTTATAAATATGCTGTGATTATTTACGGGGGTTTTTACCTTTTGATGCCGCAAATATACATTATTTATAACACAAAAAAGAGAAAATTGAGTTTAATTAGTGAAATAATTCATTAATCTAATTATCTGAAATCCCTGCTATTTCCGGATCAATCATAATCCTGCCGCAATACTCACAAACGATAACTTTCTTCCTCATTTTAATATCCATCTGCTTCTGAGGCGGGATTTTGTTGAAGCAACCTCCACATGCACCACGTTGAATAGGTACTACTCCTAAACCGTTACGAGCATTTTTACGGATACGTTTAAAAGCAGTTAGCAGACGAGGCTCAATTGTTGTCTCTGTCTTTTTGGCCTTCTCTCTGATCTTTTCTTCTTTGGCCTTAGTTTCAGACACAATATCATCAAGCTCTTTTTTCTTGTGATCAAGATCTGATGTTTTCTCTTTCAATCTTTCGTTTGCTTCTGCTACTTGCTCCTTAACAGCTGCAATTTGCTCACCAAACTCACGAATATGCTTTTCAGAAAGTGCAACTTCAAGAGTCTCAAATTCAATCTCTTTTGAAAGATGATCGTACTCCTTGCTATTTCTAACGTTGTCTAGCTGTTTGTTGTACTTCTCGATTTTTGCTTTGCTGGTTTCAATCTTACCTTTTTGCAATTTTGCATTTTCCTCAAGCTGCTTAATCTCAAGTTCAAAATTGTTAATTCTTGTACCAAGTCCCGCAATCTCGTCGTCGAGGTCGGCAACCTCTAGTGGAAGTTCTCCCCTTAGGGTTTTTATTCTATCAATTTCTGACAAGTACGATTGAAGTTTAAAGAGCGATATTAGTTTATCCTCTACAGATACTTCTTGTTCGGTTTTTTGCTTTTTTGTAGCCATAATTATATTTTTTAACAATTTCTATCTAATAAAAAATGCAGTAATTAACGACATATAAGAAGATCGTTATATTACCACATTTCACTGTAATGGCGGGAACTAGTCCGACCGCCCTTTTACAGATACTTTACCGGATTCGAATCGAATGCGGATTTATGTAATGCAAAGGTAGGAAATTTTTCTGAAATGATTTCAAAAAAGATTTGTTTTGTGCAAATTTCTGATTCATAATGACCTACCACTGCTAGCAATATCTTATCTTCTACATCATAAAAATCGTTATATCGTGCTTCTCCCGTAACTAAAGCATCTGCTCCATATGAGATTGCTTTAGGAAATAAAAATGCACCTGCGCCGCCACACACTGCCACATCGCGTATATCCTTTCCCTGCATTTTGGAATGACTTATTGTGGGCAGATTAAAAATATCTTTAAGCATGTATAAAAACTCTTGCTCCGGCATAGGTTCGGGCAATACGCCAACTACACCGCTGCCATGTCTTGCCCACTCATTTGTAATAGGATATAGATCGTAAACAGGCTCCTCATAGGGATGTACTGCTAGCAGGGCACGCAGTACCTCTTCCTTTTTCATGACAGGAATTACTGTTTCTATTCTGATCTCTCTCTCGAAATGAAGTTCATCTTTTTCTCCTACAAAAGGGTTTGCTCCTTCACCTGCTCTAAAAGTTCCTTCGCCTGTAAGGTTGTAACTGCAACTATCGTAATTACCAATACTACCGGCACCTGCATTGAAAATTGCATTTCTTACACTCTCGGCATGCTGCTCTGGCACTGTGGTTACGAACTTAAGTAGTGCATCTTCTTTTGGCTGAAGTATTTTTACATTCTCTAGCTCAAGCATCTGCGCCAGTTTGTAATTTACTCCACCTAGTGCATTATCTAAATTGGTATGTGCTGCATAGATAACTATATCATTTTTTATTGCCTGCATTATGCATCTCTCAACGTATGTTCTGCCGGTGAGCGATTTAAATGGCTTAAAAGCAATAGGATGATGGGTTATTATTAAATTGCAACCAAGCGAAATTGCTTCTTCAATAACATTTTCGGTAATATCAATTGCAAGCAGGGCTGCTGTTGCTTCTCTGTTTACATCGCCCACCTGTACACCGCTATTGTCATACTGCTCCTGAAGTGGAATCGGGGCAATCTGCTCAATTGATTGAATTATCTCTTTTATACGCATAGTAATCAGTTTGAATAAGGTTTTAACTTTTACCTCACACAAATATAACTGATTTTTTATACAATTACATACTCAAGTACTATTATAGTGCAGTTTAACTATACTCACAAATAGTTTATCGATGCATCAGGAATATTAATCGCTATCTTTAAGAATTAGTCTGAGCGAATTGTTTTTTGTTACATAATTCCATGCCCAATTGATAAATACAACAAGTTTATTTCGCACACTCAATATGAGCATTAGATGAAGAAACATCCATACAAGCCAAGCAAAATAGCCTTTAAACTTTATAAACGGAAGGTCCACAACTGCTTTATTACGCCCTATAGTGGCCATAGCACCGAGGTTTTTATATTCATATTGTTTTAGCTCCTTTACAGCAGATTGAGAAGTCTTAGCCGACTCGATTCTTTGAATATTTCTGGCAAGATTCTTACCCTGTCCAATTGCTACATTTGCTACTTGCGGGTGACCTTTTGGATATTTATCTGTCTCCATATATGCAACGTCGCCAATAGCATACACGTTATCGAACCCTTCTACCTTGTTGTATCTGTCTACTTTAACTCTGCCATTTCTCACAACTGTTTCTTCTGGTATGCCTCCAATTGCATTGCCTACAACACCAGCCGACCAGATAACGTTTCGGGAGTGAATGGTTTCTCCACTACTTAATGTTACTAACTCGCCATCGTAATCCTTCACTACGGTGCCGGTTTTAACAATAACTCCCATCTTTTGCAGTTGCTGCCGCGAATATTTCTGGGCAAAGGGACTCATATTCGATAATGTATTGTCACCTCCTTCCAGAAGGTAAACATTTACCTTTTCTTTCTTGATATTCGGATAATCTTTGGGGAGTATTTCTCTGGTCATTTCGGCAAAAGCTCCAGCCAGCTCAACTCCGGTGGCTCCCCCTCCTACTATCACTATGTTGTATAAACCATCTTTATTTTCAGCATAAAGAAGCTCCTCAAAATTGTGAAGTATTTCGTTTCTGACATTAATTGATTGATATGTTGATTTAAGTCCCATTGCATTTTCTTCCACCTTGTTATTTCCATAGAAATTAGTGCTCGTACCTGTCGAGATAACCAGATAGTCGTAGTTGAACTTGCCTATAGTGGTATCAACATAGTTTTGCTCTTTATTTACCGATAATACCGAAGCAAGGCGTATACGTACGTCTCTCCTTTTCTGAAATATCTTTCTTATCGGAAATGATACGGTAGATGGTTCTATTTGAGAAGCTGCTACCTGATAAAATAGTGGTGGGAACTGATGGTGATTTACTTTGTCAATTATAATGATATCGAACTGATCTTTTTTTAAATGATTTACAAATTGTAGGCCTCCAAAGCCACAACCTGCAACTACAATCTTTTTCTTCATAACACTTTGATAAAATGATAACCTAATAATTCTGCTTATATAAACATTTATAAGAGATAAAAGTTGACTTACCAAAGGTATAAAAAGCAAAAAGCGCTACGAATCACTCGCGGCGCTTTCTTTAATGTTTAACATTT
>CAYZHS010000155.1:0-4940 GCA_964478295.1 uncultured Proteiniphilum sp.
CCTGCATTCTCACTGTTAAATTCAATTGATCCCTCGATGAGAGTTGTGGTAACATATCTTTCATCGCGATTATTACGAACGTTGAATTTTGTTCCTAAAACTTCGATATTAACTTCGTCGGTATTAACAACAAAAGGTGACCGCTTATTGTGAGCTACATCAAAATATGCTTCTCCATTTAGAATTACATCTCTTCTTCTTGGAAAGATGGATTGCCTATAACTGATATCAGAACATGCATTTAACCATGCTTGAGTACCATCAGGCAGTTCAACTAACGCTCTTTCTCCAAGTTTAGTTGTAACAGTAAATAGTTCTTTATTGTTTCCTTGAATTATAATGCTCAAAAATAATCCGGATATTATAAACAGTATTGCGATTGCTGCAACATAAGGTTTGTTATGCCACAAACTGATATTTTTTGTTTTTTTTGTTTTTGAAATATCTACGGTAGAATTCATATTATACTTATCACAGAATTCTTGATATGCCTCCTTAACATCAACTTTCGCAAAGGCCTCAACCTTATCACTTATAAATAAGAGATAATATATATCCTCTACCTGTTTGCGATTTCCCTCAGACTCCAAAATCCACTTATCCACCTTTTTGGTTGTTTCGGGATCTGTTTTCTCCTGTAGATATTCTATTATATATTGTATTTCCATTGCTATCTGTTCTATTAATAATACAAACGAGATTTCAATGTTACTAAATGAAAATGGAACTTTTTTGACAGTTCGTTATTTTTAACCTATTTTTGTCTCTGTAATTAGAAATGGTATGGATGTAAATCTGATTAACGATAATGAGAAAACCATTTCTTTGTTGAAAAAAGACAATGGGGCGTTTTTTGAAATGGTTTACGAACACTATTTCAAGCCATTGTACATGTTTGCCACTCAGTACGTGGAACATGAGGATGCAAAGGAGGTTGTACAGGACACCATGTTGTGGCTTTGGGAAAATCGCGCCTCTCTTATTTCAGAGTTGTCATTAAAATCACTACTTTTCACAATAGTTAAAAATAAATGCTTGAACAAATACAAGCGTGATAGTGTTAAGAATCGGATTCTCGAATCAATTAAGGATAAACATAGAGAAGATTTTGAAGATCCTGATTTCTATTTAGAGAATGAACTTTTCAACCTCTTCTATTCTGCCCTCGAAAAATTGCCCGATAAAATAAGAGAAGCTTTTGAAATGAGCAGAATGGACGGAATGACTCACAAAGAGATTGCCAAATATTTAGAAGTGTCTCCTCAAACAGTTAACTACAGGTTAAGCAAAGCGTTAGAAGTATTAAGACTTGAATTAAAAGATTATCTTCCAATTTTATTGTTCCTTTTAAGTTAATGGTGTTTTTTTACTTAGGTTTCTTTTAGTTTTAAATTAAAACATTCGAAAATTGAAATATTAATAAGGTAAAGGGTGTTTGTAAAATAAAAAACTGCGCCTTTTTGCAAAGGCACAGTCCAGTGAAAAAACATGATTCAATTGTTGCACAGTGGCAACTACTAAGTAAAAGCTTACGCTTCTTCTTCTTCAGCTGCCTTAACTGTTACATTAATCTTTCCTGTATTCTTATCTTTATCAGTTACAGTTATTGTTGTTGTGCCTGCTTTAACTCCAGTAATAGTTATTTTTTTGCTGTCAACTGCTACAGTTGCTAAATCTGTTGCTGCCGAAACTGCAGTATATGGCGATGTGCCATTGTTTACTGTTACTGTTGATGTTGCTCCTACTGCTACTTCGATTGTTGCTTTATCGAACTTCAGATCTGTATTCAGATTTTCATCATCATCGCACGATACAAACGTGAATGCAACCAAAGCCAACGATAGGCATAATAAACTCATGAATTTTGTTGATTTTTTCATACTGATTTTAAATTAGAAATTAATAATAAAGCATCACACCATGTGATTGCCTTTTTGTTTCTATATTGTTAAATAGAGTATTGCGTGAAATCTTGCACGGTATATCGTTAAATATATTAAATTAAACACTATTTTAATCAAACAGATTATTTATTACTTATTGAAACTAAGTCTCAATAGTAGCTCAAGAGAGAGTTGAGATTCAATACTAGTGCATGAGAGTTTTGAGAGTAGAAAAAGTAATATTAGTTTATTACTTGTTGATGTTGAGTCTCAATCCAAGCCTTAGATTAAAATTGAAAGGTCTGTCCTTATAAATAGTCTCTAGTTCGCTTTTATTACTAAAATAGTAAGAGATGCCAGGTTCGGCATAGAGCCCCAGATAGTCTGATATCTTATACTCTACACCTATAGCCGAGTTTACAGACCATTGCAGATATTTGGTTGTAATGCTCTCTGTGGTGCTTAACTCCAACTCATTGTCGAGATAGTAGTCGGAAGATAATGTTCCGGCAACATTTTTCTCAACTAGTGCTCCTGCATTGATATAGGTAGAGAGGTTGTTGTTTCGCCACAATGTGTATGCTACATTAACAGGTATACCAATATAATGAAGCGTTTGATAATCATCGTAGTAATAATTGGCACTAACAGATTTAAGCTTTGAAGTGAGAAGTGAATAATTTAGTCCACTTGATAATCTCCATCTCTCATTTATGTTATAACTTAATGTAAGTGCAACTGTTATTGGCAGATTGTGGTTTATATCGGTATACGCACCACGGTCGGTATATTTTGATAGTATATTGTACTGATCTTCCACAGTTTCCTGTAGGGCAAAAGTGCCGAAACCTGAGATTGATTCTGAAGAACCAGAGGGTATATTAGACATCGACAAGTTTGTTTGCCACTTAGAATTTTTCTGTTTACTGTTTTGGGTTGACTGTGCTAAGAGCTGATTGTTTGTTTGTGTTGGAGCATCTTTGGTGGTTGATGTTTTACCCACTTGAGGTTCTGTTGGCTCTGTTGGCTCTTTTTGAGCTACAATGGGTTCACTTAAATTTGAAGATTTATCCTTTGGTGTTTCAGGTTCTGTTAGTAGTAGTTCATTATCTCTTTTATCAGCAGCTTCTTTAATTGATTGTCTGGTAGTGCTTGCAACGTTGTTTTCTGCAAACATATTATCTGCAGCTGGTTTATCTGCAGCTGGTTCAATTGTTGTTGCAGGCTCAACCGGTTGTTTAATATCAGTAATGCTTTGGGTAAAACCTGTTGTTTGTTGCGGTGTTTCTGAATTGAAAGGTAATAATAGTAACAGCAAAACAGCCACTGCAGCAACTGCAACGCTGCTTAACGACCATATTACCAGTTTTCTTCTGTTGGGGTTTGCATCTACAGTACTAATATTGTCAATATGCTCTTCTATACCTTCCCACAATCCATCGGGGGCGGTCTCTTCATGCAAATTCATACGGTTGCGAAGGTTATCTTGCCACTGATTGTTCATATTGATTTAATTTTTGTCTGTATAACTCAATCTCTTTAACTAACACTCCTTTTGCTCTGTGATATTGTGAGGCCGAACTGTTTTCGGCAATTTTTAATATAGATGCAATTTCTTTGTGACTTTTATTTTCAAATACATATAGGTTAAAAACCGTACGGTAGCCCACTGGTAATGATTGTATCATTTCTAGGATGACTGATGTGGGGATATCGTCGAAATCGGGTTCATGATCATCTGCCAATTCAGGCAACTCCCAGTTTGGAAGGTTTGTGAGCTGCATTTTCTCGTTTTCTTTTATATGTCTTAATGATTCGTTTACTACAATACGTGTGGACCATGCTCTTAATGATCCTGCCCCTTTAAATTCAAATTTATCTATCGACTTGAATATTTTTATGAAACTCTCTTGTAATATATCTTTTATATCTTCTCTGTTTGATATATAGCGAGAGCATACAGCTGTAAGATACCCTGAATTATCATCATAGAATCTCTTCATGGCAAGTTTATTGCCCTGCACTATTTGCTGAAGAAGCTGCCGCTCTTTGTTCTCTTCTTTTGTCATCTACAGGTTTAGTCCTGATACATTTATCAATAATATTATTGATGCACTTAATTGCAAAAGGTTGCACCTTTATGCAAAGGTACAACCTTATGATGATAGTTGTTTATTGTACTGGAATAACGCTTTTTTCAGCTGCAATTGCAGATGATGAAGGCGTTGCTGTGCGTGTGCGATAGTCGAATTCTGCCGACTTAGTAGTATTGAAAGATTTCCAGATAAGTTTGAGCTTCACTGTCTGGCCTTCTGTATCGGGCAGATTATCTAATTTGAATGCAACTAAACCGTCGCCAATTCTACCATTTACATCGCCATTTGCATCATGCCTGAACTCTACTTCGTATGGATTGTTGGGGTTATTTGTGGGTATAAGATTTACATAATGTGTTATACCCATATTACTCCACATTGTTCTGAATCGAAGTGTAAGATATCCATCTTCGGCTATAGTTACCCAGTCGTTTACAATTTCAACAGGATCGTTACCATATACTGCATCATTTTGTTCTCCCATATTTGGTGCCATGGGTTTTGTTCGGATGCTGTCAATCCAGTTTACATGTACCGCTTTATCATATCCTTCGGCCGGATCATCTAATTCTTTATAATTCACAAGAGCTCTAACCTCTTTAGATCCGAATGGATGAGATGTAATATTAACAGGAAGCAATGTTGTATTGTCGTCTAATTGCAGAAACACTGTTTCATCTACTGCCTGCTTTACCGTAACAAGTGCATTCGGAAACAACCTGTCGTAGTCGGTGTTATCATCATCAAGACAAGATGGTAAAATTAAAACACCCAGAAGCATTACTGCTGTTAAAAGAATTTTTGTAGTTTTCATAATTGCTTTATCGTTTTAAAATTGTTGCTTAATCTTTCTTTAATCATTAAACCGCTGTTTTAGAAAAACCTTGCATGAGAAATAGTTATTTTTTGTAAAAAAACATAGACTTAGCAATTTTGCATAATAGTATAACTTTTCTATAAT
>CAYZHS010000156.1:0-4884 GCA_964478295.1 uncultured Proteiniphilum sp.
TTACCTAACTGTAAATACAATAATTTACAACAACGATATGACGCTTATGCGCAAAGTTGTTGATGCAGCAAAGGAGGCAAATCTATCTGCAATAATTGCAGCAGATGTAGCTGTGCTTATGTATGCTCGTAATATCGGTGTTGAAGTGCATCTTTCTACACAACTGAATATAACAAATACCGAATCGCTAAAGTTTTATGCACAGTATGCAGATGTTGTGGTGTTGGCTAGAGAGCTGAATCTGGATCAGGTTGCCAAAATACACAATGATATTGTAGAGCAGCAGATAAAAGGTCCCAAAGGTGAGCTTGTGCAAATAGAAATGTTTGCACACGGAGCACTTTGTATGGCTGTATCCGGAAAATGTTATCTCAGCTTACACGAAAAGGATCTATCTGCAAACCGTGGTGCCTGCAATCAGATTTGCCGCAGAGCCTACATCGTTAAAGATAAAACGAGCGATATAGAGCTTGAGATTGACAATGAATATATAATGTCGCCTAAAGACCTTAAAACTATTCATTTTATGAATAAGATGCTGGATGCGGGCGTAAGAGTGTTTAAAATAGAAGGTCGTGCAAGAGGTCCTGAATATGTTCGTTTAGTAACAACATGCTACAGAGAAGCTATTGAAAGCTATTGCAATAATACTTTTACTCAAGAAAAGATTGATGTATGGAATGAAAAGCTTTCTACTGTTTTTAACAGAGGTTTCTGGGATGGATATTATTTAGGACAGCGATTGGGCGAATGGACTCATCGTTATGGTTCTGGTGCTACTAAACGAAAAGTTTATATAGGTAAAGCTGTAAAACATTTCGGCAATCTGGGGGTAACTGAGTTTCTTGTTGAAACACAATCGGTGAAGCCTGGAGATGAGCTTCTTATAACTGGACCAACCACTGGAGCTGTTTTTGTTACAGCACAGGATATAAGAGTTGACTTGCAAACTACAGATGAAGCAGTGAAGGGTGATCATTTCTCAATTAAGACAAACGAGAAAATCAGACCCAACGATCAGCTTTATAAAATGGTTGAAGCTAATCGAAGGGGTACTGCACATGAGAGGTGAAAAGAAGTTGACTATTCGTCATCTTCTTTAAACCAGCCAGCATACATAATGTAATTGTTGGCTATTTTTTGGTTCATTTCTTTAGATTGTGCCGTGTCTACTTTCTTTACGAATTTTGCCGGCACTCCTGCATAAATAGTGCCTGGTTCTACAATTGTACCACTTAGTACAACAGAACCGGCAGCTATAATTGCACCTTCACCAATAACTGCGTGATCAAGTACAACGGCACCCATTCCAATGAGTGCTCCCTCTTTAACCTCAGCACCGTGAATTACTACGTTGTGGCCTATTGATACATTGTTCCCAATTATTGAAACCGACTTCTCATAGAGTGTGTGAATAACGGTTCCATCTTGTATATTAACTTTATCTCCAATGCGTATTGAGTTTACATCGCCGCGAAGTACTGCATTGAACCATATGCTGCAATCTTTTCCGATAATTACATCGCCAATAATGGTGGCATTCTCAGCAAGATAGCAGTTCTCGCCTATTTCCGGTGTAAATCCTCTAACTGATTTAATAAGAGCCATAGTTTTAAAATGAAAAAAGTCGGGTATTATTGTTTAAAAGTTAATACCCCGACTTTTGATAATTTATTAAATTGATTTAAATAGTTGCTGTTTTATTCTTTAACCAAGCTTTTTCTTCTTTGCTCAAATGGTCTTTAAGTTTCCTGTATACCATCTTATGATACTTATTAATCCACTTAATTTCCTTCTTGGTTAGTAGTTTCTTTGAAATTGGTTTGGTATCGATAGGGCACAGAGTTATTGTTTCAAAATCATAAAATGTGCCAAACTCCTCACTCTTTTGATACTCCTGAGTTACAATAAGATTCTCTATACGTATACCATACTGGTTGGCTCGATATACACCTGGTTCGTTTGATGTAACCATTCCGGGCTGAAGTATAGTTGGATTCTCTTCTAAGCGGATGTTTTGAGGCCCTTCGTGTACATTTAGAAAGTGACCAATACCGTGACCAGTTCCGTGCCAATAAGTAATGCAATTGTCCCATAGCGCTTTGCGTGCAAAAGCATCAAGTTGAGCACCTCTGGTTCCTTCGGGATAAATTGCTGTAGCAATTGCAATGTGCCCTTTCAATACGTTGGTATAGTCGACTTTCATCTGCTTTGTCAGCTCACCTACAGCAACTGTTCTGGTAATATCTGTAGTGCCGTCTTTGTACTGAGCTCCCGAATCAATTAGAAGTAAACCCTCTGGTTTAATTTCCAAGCATGTTTCGGGCATTGCGTGATAATGCACAATGGCCCCGTTTCCTTTGTACCCTGCAATAGTGCTAAAGCTTTCTCCAACAAACATATCCTGTTGTGAACGGAACTCCCGTAGCTTTTCCTCTATTGTAACTTCAGTAACTCCACCTGCAGGAACTGCCTCTTCCAGCCAAATAAAGAACTTAACCAATGCAACTCCATCCTTAATCATAGCTTTGCGAAAACCATTAAGTTCTGTTTCATTTTTTATACTCTTCATCAGGTCTACTGGAGAGGGGATATCCACGATTTTACATGTTGGGGGTATCGATTGTAGTAGTTTCCAGTTGATCTTATTGCCTGTAACACATATTTTAAGCCCTTCGGGGAGTAGACCTACATATTCAAATATCTCATTATAATCAGTTACTTTTATACCCTGTTCTTTATACGAATATGCAACTTCATCGCTAATTTTATCAGAATCAATAAATAAAACTGTTTCCTTCTCTGATACATATGCATAGGCAACTGCAACAGGATTGTAGTCTACATCGTTGCCTCTAAGGTTGAAAGTCCACGCAACTGCATCTAATGTCACTATAATGATGCCATCTGCACCAAACTTTTTCAGTTCAGCATTTATCCTCTCAATTTTACTTTTTACAGATTCGCCTGCAATTTCTACCGGAAGTGTAAACACCTTATTCTTAGGTATGTCAGGTCTATCGCTTCTTATTTTAGCGAACGGATCGAGAGACGTGTTTAAATTGATATTATTGTTATCTAGTTTACTTTTTAAGGCCTTAGCATCTGATGCAGCATATACTAGTCCATCAATTCCAACAGTTCCACCACTACCAACCTGTTCAATAATCCAATTTGTCATGTCAGGTGTATCCGATTGCCCCATCTTATATAGATCGAACCCCGTATCTTTTAGTTCATCCTCTGCTTGAATAAAATAGCGGGAGTCGGTCCATACACCTGCTTTCTCTTTTGTTACAACTGCTGTTCCGGCAGATCCGGTAAATCCGCTTATCCACTTTCTAGACTCCCAATATTTAGGTGGGTACTCGCTAAGATGAGCATCTGTGCTAGGGATTATAAAGGCATCAATATTTTCTTCTTTTAAGAATTGACGCATGGCTAATAGTCGTTCCGGAATCTCGTTCTTCTTCATGTACTTTTTATTTATCTGTTTGTAGGAGCTGTTGTGTTGTATAAGTTTAATCATCAGTGATGAATAACAGTGGTTAGTTTACAACTCTCAATTAAAAACAACAAATATAATAAAATGTTCTTATATTTGAATCCTAATAAAAATAGAATAGATGAAGACTAGAATTAATCTTTGTAATATGAAGTTCCGTGCTTTCCACGGTGTTATGCCTCATGAAAGTGTTGTTGGTGGCGACTTTGAAGTTAATGTTGTAATAGATGCAGATTTGAGAGATGCTTGCGAGTCTGATGATGTGCGAGATACGATAAGCTATGCCGATGTATATGATATCATTAAATTTGAGATGGATATTCCTTCACAGTTGCTTGAACATGTTGCTGCAAGAATTTTCAACAGATTGTCAGATCATTATCAAGAGATTAAATCATTAGAAGTCAGAGTCGCAAAATTACACCCACCAATGAACGGGGAAGTTGAAAAAGCAGAGATAGTGATTACTAAGTGATTATTTACTGGCAACTTTTTCATACCTTTGTATAAATTTTCCAGCTAATGAGCGAACATTTAGATGAAATATCTGTAAATGCTGAAGTAGAAGATAGTACTCCTATCAACGAAACAGTTTCTGAGCAAGGTGATAAACTTATGCTTCGCACAAACAACCTTGTAAAAAAGTATGGTAAACGTACTGTAGTTAGTCACGTCTCTATAAATGTTAAACAGGGCGAGATTGTTGGATTGCTCGGTCCAAATGGAGCAGGAAAAACAACAACTTTTTACATGACTGTTGGTTTAATTGTTCCTAATGAAGGTGAGATTTTTATAGGGAATCAAAACATTACAAAATACCCGGTATACAGGCGCGCACAAAGTGGTATAGGATATTTAGCTCAGGAGGCTTCCATATTTCGTAAAATGAGTGTGGAAGATAATATAAAATCTGTACTGGAGTTTACAAATAAAACAGCTAAAGAACAAGAAGAAAAGCTGGAGAGCTTAATTGATGAATTTGGTCTTGAGAAAGTGCGTAAGAATCATGGAGACAGACTCTCGGGTGGTGAGCGCCGTCGTGCAGAGATTGCAAGATGTCTTGCAATAGACCCTAAGTTTATTATGCTTGACGAGCCGTTTGCCGGTATCGACCCTATAGCAGTTCAGGATATTCAATCTATTGTTGCTCAACTTAAATATAAGAATATAGGTATACTCATTACCGACCATAATGTGGATGAGACCCTAAGTATTACTGACAGAGCTTATCTTCTGTTTGAAGGAAAGGTGTTATTTCAGGGTACAGCCGAGGAATTGGCCGATAATCCAATTGTTAGGGAGAAATATTTAGGGCGCGACTTTGAGCTTCGCAGACGTGTTTTTGATGCTCCATAAATTTATTTATGTCTAGGTTATTA
>CAYZHS010000157.1:0-4861 GCA_964478295.1 uncultured Proteiniphilum sp.
TGTTTATAAATTACCGGAAATTAAGAATGAACCCATATTGAGTTATGCTCCGGGAACTCCCGAAAGAGTAGTATTAAAACAGAAATTATCTGAATTAAATAAGGGAGGAGTGGATATTCCTATGATTATTGATGGGAAAGAGGTACGCACAAATGATTTGAAGGACATTCGTCCCCCTCACAACCATCAACATCTTCTTGGACACTATCACCAAGGAGATAAAAGTCATGTAAAATTGGCTATAGACGCTGCCTTAAAAGCCAAACCTGCCTGGGAAGCAATGCATTGGGAAAGCCGCGCTGCAATTTTTTTAAAAGCAGCTGAGCTAATCGCGGGTCCATATCGTGCCGAATTTAATGCTGTAACCATGATTGGACAATCTAAAAATGCCTTTCAATCAGAAATTGATGCTGTTTGTGAACTTATAGACTTCTATCGTTACAATGTGAAGAACATGATGGAGATATACAAAATGCAACCCAACTCATCGCCTGGCGTATGGAATCGTATGGTATGGCGTCCGCTGGAGGGATTTATTTTTGCTCTTTCTCCTTTCAATTTCACATCAATTGCAGCAAATTTGGGTGGGGCACCTGCCCTTATGGGAAATACTGTGGTTTGGAAACCTTCTAAAACTGCTGTCTATTCTGCTCATCTAATTATGAAAGTTCTCAAGGAGGCTGGACTACCCGATGGTGTGATAAACCTGGTTTATGTAGGTGGAAGAGAAGCTACTGATGTAATTTTTAATCATCGCGATTTTGCAGGTCTGCATTTTACAGGATCTACAGGTGTTTTTAATAGTATGTGGGAAACAATTGGCAAGAATCTTTCTAAATATAAGTCATATCCACGTATAGTTGGAGAAACAGGAGGTAAAGATTACATCTTTGCTGAAGAAACTGCCGACGCTAAGCAGGTAGCAACTGCAATTACACGTGGTGCTTTTGAGTATCAGGGACAAAAATGTTCTGCAGCTTCACGTGCATTTATACCTTCGAATATATGGGAAGAAACTTTGGGGTATGTTAAGGATGACCTGTCGAAAATTAAAACAGGTGTTGTAGAAGATTTCTCCAACTTTGTTAATGCTGTAATTGATGAAGAATCATTCGATAAACTTTCTAAGGTAATAGAAGAAGCAAAAGCCTCTCCCGATGCTGAGATTGTTTGTGGGGGAACATATGATAAATCGACAGGATACTTTATTGAACCAACAATTATCCTAGCCAAAAGTGCTGACTACATTACAATGAAAGAGGAGTTGTTTGGTCCAATACTTACTGTATATGTATATGAGCCTAGTGATATTGAACAAACACTTGATATTCTTGACAATGCTACTGATTATGCGCTTACAGGTGCCATTTTCTCTTCAAACAGATTAACGATTGAAAAGTTGACTAAAAGATTAATGCATACAGCGGGTAATTTCTATATCAATGATAAGCCTACCGGTGCTGTTGTAGATCAACAACCATTTGGTGGCGGAAGAGGCTCTGGTACAAACGACAAGGCTGGTTCAGTTTTTAATCTTTTACGTTGGGTTTCTCCGCAATGTATAAAAGAGACGTTTGTTACTCCAACTGATTACATGTATCCAAACTTTCTAGAAGAGTAGATTCAAATAGTAAATAGGTTTATAAAACAAAATGGCAAACATAATGTATGAGCACAATCATTATTTTTTGGATTGCTTTTATTGAAACCTTTTTTATCGTTTACTCTATTGATTTTTATGTAACTGAACACAGAAGGACAACGATTAACATAAAGGAATCTTTTATGTGGACGGGGTTGTGGATTTTTATAGCACTGCTCTTCGGACTTGCTATTTTCCTTTTCTTTCCGCAGACTCCCGAATCGACAGAAAGAACTGCTTCGGTGATGGCGATGAAGTTTATTTCGGGTTACCTCACTGAATACTCACTTTCAGTTGACAATCTTTTTGTTTTTATACTCATTTTTTCGGTAATGGCTATAAGTCCACAGAACCAGCCAAAATTGCTAAAAGTTGGAATTCTTATTGCACTCATTCTGCGCATCCTGTTTATTTTGATTGGTATGAAACTTGTAATGCGGTTTCACTGGATTCTTTACTTCATGGGATTAATACTGATATATACAGGTATAAAAATGTTATTGACTAAAGAGGGTGATGCAATTGATCCAAAGCAAAACGCTATTTATAAAACAGCTAGAAAATTATTCAGTGTCGACCCTGAAGTTAATACACCTCACTTTTTCACAAAGATAGACGGAAAAAGGCATATTACTCATATGTTTTTAACACTTCTGATAATAGGTACTACAGATATAATTTTTGCACTCGACTCTATACCGGCACTTATTGGTGTGATAATGGAGGGTAAAGGAAGTGTTTTGACCGGTTCTCAAGAGCAGTTTTTGGCTATCACCTCTAATGTTTTCGCAGTGATGGGTCTCATTTCTCTTTTTTTCGCATTGCGCATTATCATAACGATGTTTCGCTTTCTGAAATATGGAATCAGTTTTATACTTTTTTTTATAGGTTTAAAAATGCTGATTGGGGTCGTTCCAGCTGCATCAAACTATTTCTCAAATAATTCTTGGCTTTCGTTGGTTGTTATTCTGGGTACATTATTTATTTCTATAGTTCTATCTAAGATAATTCCTGACAAACTCACTACAAACACGGTTAATAGTAATTATATTGAATAACCTGATACAATGCATAGTTTCTGTTAAATAAAACTTACAAAAAAACATTCTATCTTTGTATATTGTTTATGCAGTTGACGGGGAAAATTTATGCAAGAAAAGAAAATTAACATTGCCGTAGACGGATTTTCGTCGTGCGGCAAAAGCACAATAGCCAAAGGGCTAGCTAAAAAACTAGATTATACATACATAGACAGTGGAGCTATGTATCGCGCAATAGCACTATTCGCAATTCGTAATGGTTGGATTACTGACAGCAAGATTGATGAAGAGGCTCTGAAAGAACATATTTCAGAAATCAAAATATCATTCAAAAGCAATTCTAAGGGTGGCCAGGACACCTATCTGAATGGAGAAAACGTTGAAAGTGAAATCCGAACTCTTCAGGTAGCAAATGGTGCAAGCAGAGTTAGCGCACTTGGTTTTGTAAGAAAAGAACTAGTACGTCAGCAACAAGAAATGGGCAAGGAGAAAGGTGTTGTGATGGATGGGCGTGATATTGGCACAGTTGTTTTTCCAGATGCAGAGATGAAGCTGTTTTTAACTTCAACACCAGAGATTAGAGCCAAGAGGAGATTTGATGAAATGGTACAAAAAGGTGAAAATCCTTTATATGAAGATGTACTAGCAAATGTAAAAGAGAGAGACCATCGTGATACAACTCGCGACGAGAGCCCGTTAATTAAAGCAGTTGATGCCATTGAGCTTGACAATTCTGATATAGGAATTGAAGAGCAGCTCATTTGGGCATTAGAAATGTTTAATAAAATCACATCTTAAAATGAACAGAATTGAAATAGACAATCAGTCGGGTTTCTGCTTTGGAGTAGTTAAAGCAATAAACAAGGCTGAAGAAGAGCTAAAAGAAAGAGGCACTCTATATTGCTTAGGTGATATAGTACATAATAACGTGGAGGTAGAACGTTTGGAAAAAATGGGATTAATTACCATCGACCATGAACAATTTAAGAAACTAAAAAATGTAAGAGTTCTTCTTAGAGCTCATGGAGAACCTCCAAGTACATATGAAATTGCAAAACAAAACAATATTGAACTTATTGACGCTTCTTGTCCGGTTGTTCTGGGATTACAAAGAAAGATAAAGAAGAAATATGTTCTTCGTGATAACGATGACACCCAGATAGTTATTTATGGTAAAAAAGGTCATGCTGAAGTAAATGGACTTATTGGTCAAACCGACGAATCGGCAATAATTATTGAGAATGTAGATGATATAGAAAAACTCGACTTCTCAAGGAATATAAATCTATTCTCTCAAACAACAAAGTCACTTGAAGGTTTCTTTGAGATTGGAGAGATTATAAGACAGAGAATGAAAGATGGTGCAAAACTAGAGTTTTTTGACTCAATTTGTCGACAAGTATCAAATAGAGTGCCAAACATTCAGGAATTTGCAGCTAAGCATGATCTTATAATATTTATAGCCGGAGAAAAAAGTTCTAACGGAAAGGTACTCTTTGCAGAATGCAAGAAGATGAACCCAAACTCATATCTGATTCATTCTCCGGATGACATAGACCCTTCACTGCTTAAAGATAATATCAGTATTGGGGTTTGTGGAGCAACATCAACCCCTATGTGGCAGATGAAGGCTGTTGCTGAAAATATAGCTAAACTGAAACCTGAGATGAACATTACAAGAGCTGCTTTTTAAAGCAGCTTTTTTTTGCGCTATTATTAAAATAAATGTATCTTTGCATCTCATTGTATTTAAAGGGAATTAAAGCTTATTCAGTAGTTAAATTCAAGATAAATTAGCTCTTTATGGATTCAAATATTAAAAGCATTGGTATCCTCACATCGGGTGGTGATGCTCCGGGTATGAATGCTGCTATTCGTGCTGTAACACGTGCCGGTATTTCTAACGGCATGCGTACTTATGGAATTTACAGAGGTTTCAAAGGTCTTATTTCTGATGAAATTGAAGAATTTAAAACAAATAGTGTAAGTAATATAATTCAGCAAGGTGGCACAATTCTTAAAACTGCCCGTTCGGATGAATTCCTAACGACAGAGGGCAGAGCCCTTGCCTATGAAAACATGAAAAAATATGGTATGGATGCACTGGTTGTAATTGGCGGAGATGGCTCTCTTACAGGTGCATCAGTTTTTGCTAATGAATTTAACATACCGGTTGTTG
>CAYZHS010000158.1:0-4827 GCA_964478295.1 uncultured Proteiniphilum sp.
TGTTGTTGATGAGAATGATGTGATATTGTATGAAGAAGAGCGGTCACTCTTTTTTGGTATAAAAGATAGCATAGATAATGTAAGTAAGACTGTACATAAATTGGGTGGGCTCTTTGTACCGGCACATATCGACAGAGCAAGAAATAGCATATATAGTCAGCTTGGTTTATTACCAACCGGTTTGCAATGTGATGCTATGGAGATTTCCCGCTACAGCAGTGTGGAGGAATGCGTGGAGTTGCATCCTGAGCTGAAAAGTTTGCGTTTCATTACGAATTCAGATGCACATTTTATCGAGGATATTGGATTTGTATTCAATAACCTAAAGATGAAGAGTGCCGACTGGCATAGTTTCAAAACCGCTATTTATGGTTGACATGGCAATGCATATGATGGATATAGCTCAGAACTCTATACGTGCTGGGGCAAAAAATATTTATATAGTTTTTAATGAAAATAGTGAAAATAGAGTTTTTACATTCAGTGTGAAAGATGATGGAGTAGGGATGAGTGAGGATAAACTGAGTAAAATAACCGATCCGTTTTTTACAACACGAACAAACAGAAGAGTGGGACTAGGTATACCATTTCTAAAAATGGCATGTGAGCAGACAGGGGGTAGTATAAAAGTCTCTTCAAAAGTTGGAGAAGGAACACTGACGGAAGCTATATTTAAAAGTGATAGTCCTGATTGCCTCCCTCAGGGAGATATCGCAGGATATCTTGCACTACTTATAAGATCTAATAGGGATATTCGTATAAAATTTGATTATGGGATTGATGATAAGATATTCAGTTTCGACTCAAAAGAGTTAAGTAGTCTAGGAATTGATTTAACGCTCCCTGACATGACTGAGTTATTTAAATCTCTATTAAATTATAAATTGAATGAAGTTTTCAAACATCGCTCAAAACACTCAATGATTTTTTGAGGGTTTGGCAGGTTATGGATAGTAATAGTATATATAATTAACTTTTAAATATTAACCAAATGGCTGAAATAAAAACACTTGCAGATCTTAAAAGAAAGCAGGAAGAGATGAGATTGCGGATAAGCTTAAGAGATAAAGCAGAAGATCCAGAGTCCATAGTTCAGGTGAAAGTGGCAATGGCAACATGCGGAATTGCTTCAGGTGCAAAAGAAGTGATGGAGTATCTAATTACAGAGCTCGATAAAAGAACTATTAGGGCTGTTGTAACACAAACTGGATGCATGGGTTTTTGTTTTGCTGAACCAACTATTGAAGTTAAATTGCCAGGTAAGGACTCAATTGTTTTTGGATATGTAAACAACCAAAAGATTGATGAAATCATTGAAAGGTATATTAAAGAGGGTGAACTTGTTGATGGTATAATCCCTCAGAATTATAATACAATACAATCTTAAATAAATATCTATGAGTCAATATAAAATGCATATTCTTGTATGCGCAGGCACCGGTTGCAGCTCTTCTGAAAGTGAACTGGTTTATGAAATGATTAAAGATGAACTGGGAAGAAAAGGCTTGAATAATGATATACAGATTATTAGAACCGGATGTTTTGGTTTTTGTGAAAAAGGGCCAATTGTGAAGATTTTACCGGATAACACTTTTTATACTCTGGTTAACCCTTCCGATGCTAAGGAGATTATTGACGAGCATATTATTAAGGGTAGAAAGGTTTACAGGCTTTTATATACAGACCCTGCAACCGAGGAGCATATCACCGACTCCAAACATATGGGGTTTTATCAGAAGCAGTTGCGCATAGCATTACGAAATTGTGGTGTAATCGATCCAGAAAATATTGATGAGTCGATTGCGCGTGATGCATATCAGGCATTAGGGAAAGTACTTACCGAAATGACACCTGAAGAA
Organism: uncultured Proteiniphilum sp.; assembly: GCA_964478295.1. Lineage (GTDB taxonomy): Bacteria > Bacteroidota > Bacteroidia > Bacteroidales > Dysgonomonadaceae > Proteiniphilum. The sequence continues at coordinate 1,860 of CAYZHS010000158.1, forward strand.
ACAATTGAATTGATAAAGAGGTCTGGTTTGAGAGGAAGAGGAGGTGCAGGTTTCCCTACAGGTTTGAAATGGGAGATTGCTCATAAATATGAAGCCGATCAGAAGTATGTAGTTTGCAATGCAGATGAGGGTGATCCTGGTGCATTTATGGATAGATCGATTCTAGAAGGTGACCCCCATTCGGTAATAGAAGCAATGGCAATTTGTGGTTATTGTATTGGTGCAACCGAAGGGCTAATTTATATTCGAGCTGAATATCCTTTGGCTATTAACCGATTGAAAATAGCAATTTCTCAGGCTCTTGAATATGGCTTGTTAGGTGAAAACATATTAGGTACAGGATTTAGTTTTAATATAAAAATGAAATATGGTGCAGGGGCATTTGTCTGTGGTGAGGAGACGGCACTTATTCACTCAATGGAGGGTAAGAGAGGGGAGCCAACTAATAAGCCTCCTTTCCCTGCACAAAAAGGTTATCTGGGTAAGCCTACAAACGTTAATAATGTGGAAACCCTAGCTAATATTCCTATAATTATTCTCAAAGGGGCCGATTGGTTTTCAAATATTGGAACAGAAACTTCAAAGGGGACAAAAGTGTTTGCGCTTGCGGGTAAGATTAATAATGTAGGACTAATTGAGGTGCCAATGGGTATTACATTGAGAGAGATTATTTTTGATATAGGTGGCGGAATAAAAGGTGGTAAAAAGTTCAAGGCTGTACAGACTGGTGGTCCTTCCGGTGGTTGTCTTACCGAAAAACATCTTGATACTCCTATCGACTACGAGAGTCTGACAGCTTCAGGTTCAATGATGGGGTCGGGTGGTATGATTGTTTTAGATGAGGATGATTGTATGGTTTCGGTAGCAAAGTTTTATCTGGATTTTATAGTTGAAGAGTCTTGCGGAAAATGTGCGCCTTGCCGTATTGGTAACAAAAGACTATTCGAAATTCTACAAAGAATATGTAATGGAAAAGGAACACAGGAGGATTTAGAAAAGCTGAAAAATCTAAGTATTGTTATCAAAGATACTTCGCTTTGTGGGTTGGGGCAGACTGCTCCTAACCCGGTACTTTCTACTTTGGCTAATTTTGCACACGAGTATAATGAACATGTGCTTGAAAAAAAATGTCGCTCCGGACAGTGTAAAAACCTACTATACTATGTAATCTCTGCAGATGAATGTATTGGCTGTATGGTATGTAAACGTGCTTGTCCAACTCACGCCATTAGTGGAGAGAAAAAAGAGGTTCATGTTATTAATCAGGATATTTGTATTAAATGTGGCGAGTGCATGGATAGATGTAAATTTGATGCAATCACTTTGCAAAAAGATTATCCTAGGGTAATTGAGATGGCTTAAATAGTACTTTTTCAATAAATCTAAAAACCAAAGATATGATAGAGCTTATAATAGATAAGAAGAAGGTTCAGGTGGAAAAAGGAACCACAATACTTAAAGCTGCTCAAAAAGCAGGTGTTGAGATTCCTACACTTTGCCATTTTGAACTATGCGATATGGGTATTGAGAATAAGCCTGGAGGCTGCAGGATTTGTGTAGTTGAAGTAGAGGGACGTCGCAACCTGGCTCCTTCATGTATTACCGAAGTGGCGGATGGTATGGTTATAAATACACATAATATCAGAGTGTTGAATGCACGAACTACAGTTTTGAAACTTATTATTTCTGACCACCCTTTCGATTGTTTAGTTTGTGCTAAATCGGGTGAATGTGAGTTGCAAAAGCTTGCAATTCAGTTTAATATTCGCAGTTTACCATACGAGGGAGAGAAGTCCCTCTATCGTAAAGATACTTCTCCCTCTATTATTCGTGATATCGATAAGTGTATTATGTGCCGACGGTGCGAAATGATGTGCAATGAAGTGCAGACTGTAGGAGCGTTAGGTACAATAAACCGGGGGTTTATGTCGGCTGTGGCTCCAGCTTTCGAGATGAATCTTGAAGATTCACCTTGTACTTATTGTGGACAATGTGTTTCGGTATGCCCAACAGGAGCATTAACAGAAGTTGACCATACAAATGACATTATCCGAGCTTTAAGTGATCCGAAAAAGACTGTTATTGTTCAAACTGCTCCCGCCGTGCGTGCTGCACTTGGTGAGGAGTTTGGCTTGCCTGTAGGAACACTGGTTACCGGTAAAATGGTTTCAGCTCTTAAGGAATTGGGTTTTGATTATGTATTTGATACAGATTTCAGTGCCGACTTAACTATAATTGAGGAGGGTACTGAATTGCTGCAGAGACTTCAGGGATATTTGAAGGAGGATCCGAATGTTAGGCTTCCTCTACTTACTTCATGCTGCCCTGGATGGGTTAAGTTTTTTGAGCATAATTTTCCTGATTTGTTGGATGTTCCATCAACTGCAAAGTCGCCGCAACAGATGTTTGGAGCAATAGCCAAATCATATTTTGCCGAGAAGATAGGGGTAAACAGAAATGATCTGGTTGTTGTGTCTATTATGCCTTGTCTAGCTAAAAAGTATGAATGTCAGCGCGATGAGTTTAAGGTAGACGGTAACCAGGATGTGGATTATTCAATTTCTACTCGTGAGCTTGCTGCTTTTATTAAAGAAGCTAATATCGATTTCCTGAATTTGCCTGATGGTGTGTTTGATCACCCTTTGGGCGAGTCTACTGGAGCAGGTGTTATTTTTGGTAATACCGGAGGTGTTATAGAAGCTGCTTGTCGTACAACTTATGAACTTTACACAGGTAAGAAGCTTCAAAAGATAGAGTTCGAAAGTCTTAGGGGTATGGAGGGTATTAGATCTGCAAAGATTGATTTCGACGGGCTAGAACTTAATATAGGGATAGCGCACGGACTTGGTAATGCCCGTAAGTTGCTTGATGAGGTGAGAGATGGTAAATCAAAATATCATGCTATTGAGATTATGGCATGCCCTGGTGGTTGTATTGGAGGAGGAGGTCAGCCCTATCATCATGGTAA
>CAYZHS010000159.1:0-4727 GCA_964478295.1 uncultured Proteiniphilum sp.
AAAACAACATTCACAACACCCATTACAACAGCGTTAACTGTAAGCACCTTGGTGCGTGCAGTTCCTATAAAAAAGGCACGGAACATTAAATTGATAAAGGCAAACACCAATCCAAACACTCGCCATTGGAGATATTCAGTTACAGCTCTGCCAACTTCGGGCGACTCAAATGCTGCAGGCAACCAATGAACAGAACCATACCTTAAAAGTGGAATTAGCAGCAACGATGGTAAGAATAAGAAGAGTGCTCCTTGAATTACAATATCTCCAATCTGATTGTAATTTTTTTCACCATTACGCCTGCCAATTAATATTTGGCTTCCCATGCTAAAGCCAAAGCCAAGTGTATAAACAGCAATATAGATTATTCCCGCTAAAGCAGATGCACCTAGCTCAACCTCTCCAACTCTACCCAGAAATGCTGTATCTATAACCTGAATAAGGTTTTGAGCAAGTAGACTCAGAAAAATTGGTGCACTTATTTTTATAATATGCTTATTTGTATACACCTCTATTCATTAAAAACCGTCAATTGAGTTATCAACTGACGGTTTATTAAATAATTTAATCTTCTATTTCTTTATTAGATTTGTGCTATCTGTAAGGTTTATTACAGTTGGCTCGAAAGTTGATGCCTCTTCAACTGACATCATTGCGTAACTCATTATAATGATTATGTCGCCATTCTGAACTTTACGTGCTGCAGCGCCGTTCAAACAAATAGTTCCAGATCCTCTTTCTCCTGAAATTACATAAGTTTCAAATCGCTCACCATTGTTGTTATTTACAATTGATACTTTTTCGTTGACCTGAAGTTTTGCTGCATCAATCAAATCCTGATCGATTGTAATACTCCCTTCGTAGTTGAGATTTGCGTCTGTAACAGTTGCTCTATGTATTTTCGACTTTAATATTTCAATCCACATATAATATTATTTATATCTTATATTATCAATTAATCTGACCTCACCGCAAAAAACCGCAATGCAGCCTACAATACTTTCTGAATCATCCCACGAAGTAATAGTTTCGAGACTATCGCCGTCCACAATTGAAAAGTACTCGACATTAAGTCCGGGAATTTTGTTTATTACTTCAATTACATAATTTGAAATCAGTTCTGGTGAATTCTTGTCAATTTTTGAAGTACTCTCTTTAAGTACACGATAGATTTCCGATGCATTTGTTTTCTCAGCATCGGTCAGGCGTTGATTACGACTACTCATTGCTAAGCCACTCTGCTCTCTTACAATAGGAACGGCAACTATCTCTACTGGCAACAAAAGCTGCTTTACCATGCTCTTTACTATTGCCAGTTGTTGAAAATCTTTCTCTCCAAAATAGGATCTATTAGGCTTTACATAGCTAAATAGTTTACTAACAACCTGTGCTACTCCATTAAAATGACCCGGCCTGAATTCACCTTCCATCACTTTATCTAGTCTTCCAAAATCAAACTGACGGTTATCGGGTTCGGGGTAAACCTCTTCAACAGACGGCATAAAAACAATATCAACTCCCAGACTCTCAAGAAAATCGTTATCCTTATCAGGTGTACGAGGATATAACTTAAGATCATCAGAGTTATTAAACTGTGTAGGATTCACAAAAACGCTTACAACAGTTATATCATTACCTTTTACCGACTGTTCAACCAGTTCACCATGACCTTTATGCAAAGCACCCATTGTAGGGACAAAACCTATAGTTTTTCCACTAATACGATAACCATTTAGTTTATCATTTAACTCAGCTACAGTTCTTATGATTTCCATTTAGTTTGTTTTACAGTGCAAAGCAACAAAATATTTGCCACATATAGAAGATTTTTTTTATTATCTTTGTACTAAACTTAAGATTATTAGATTCATGTCTCAAAAAAAGATTTTATACATTTCGCAGGAAATCTACCCTTATGTAGATGAAACACAAATTTCAAATACTTCACGCTATCTTCCACAAGCTATCCAGGAAAGAGGGATGGAAATACGTGCATTTATGCCTAAATTTGGGAGTATTAACGAACGCAGAAACCAGTTACACGAGGTTATACGCCTTTCTGGCATGAACCTTATAATTGACGACTCAGACAATTCACTCATTATAAAAGTAGCCTCCATTCAAGCTGCACGTATGCAGGTTTATTTTATCGACAACGAAGACTATTTCCAAAGCAGAGAAACATTAGTTGATAAAAATGGTGAAGAGTATGACGATAATGACGAAAGAAGCATCTTCTTTATCAGAGGAGTAATGGAAACAATAAAAAAACTTCGCTGGGTTCCAGATATCATACATTGCCACGGTTGGTTTAGTGCACTTGCACCGCTTTATGTGAAAAAAGGTTATGCTGATGACCCCTGTTTTAAAGATGCCAAAGTAGTTTGTTCAATTTACGACGAGTCTTTTAAGAAACCCTATGACCAAAAAGTAGCAGAAAAACTTCGTTTCGATGGCATCGGAGATAAAGAAATAGAGTTAGTGAAAGGCAGAGGAGTAATGGATTATACAAATCTAATGAAATTAGCAGTAGACTACTCTGATGGTATAGTACAGGGAAGTGAAAAAGTAGACTCTGAAATTTTAAAATATGCTCAGGAGAAAAATATTGAAGTACTACCCTTTGAATCTGATATAGATAAACTAGCAGACGAGATGGAAAAACTTTACAACAAAATGTAATCTGAATTAATCACATTCTTAACTTAATTCAATTTTTTTCTTTTTCTATACACAATTATCATTAAAAATTAAAAGAAAGCTTTTTATAGTTTTCATATAACGTTATTTTTTTGGATATTTGCCCCGTTTAAACAAATTTTTGAAACTAATGAAGCTCAAATCTTTATATAAGGTAATTGCTGTAACTTTTATTGCTGCATTTATTATTTCGTGTAACGACACATTGGACCAGTTGGGACTATCAATACAACCTGGTCAGGATAAGCTTGTTGTAGGAGTTGATACGCTGCAGCTACAAGCTCGCACTGTTAAGGTCGACTCAATGTATGCAAGGACTAAATATCCTGTATTGGGTGAATACAGCGACCCTGTTTTTGGTTCTATCAAATCAGAATATATCGCTGAGTTCTACTTGCCTACAGGTGCCGAGTTTAAAGAAGGAGCAATAATTGACTCCGTGAAAGCAGTTCTTACATACACTACAATGATGGGAGATTCAATTGCTCCTATGGCATTATCTGTTTATGAAGTAAACAAAACTCTTAGAGGTATTAACGACTATACACATATTGAGCCTTCCGATTTTGCTAATATGTCTTCTGCACTTGGAGTACAATCTTTCACAGGTGACAACTCTAATTACAGAATACAAACGTATACAGCTGAGGACTATTCTACTGCAACTTACAAAGAATACATTATAGATGTCGATTTACCATTAGCTATTGGAGAAAAAATTCTTGATGAGTATAAAAAACCGGGGCATGGTAAACTATCGGATACAGACAGCTTCAGGGAATTCTTCCCTGGTCTTTATTTTACTACTACCTTTGGTAACAGTACAATAATAAGTGTTGATTTAACTTCCCTATATGTTTATTATCACTATCTCGATATAAAGGGTTCTTCACAAAAGCAGGATACAATCCGTAATACTTCGTTCAGACTTAATAACACTCCTGAAGTAAGACAGATAAAACACATTAAGAGTAACGACGATAATTTATTGGTAGAGAATCCAACACAAACCTATGTGAAAAGTCCTGCAGGAGTAAACACAGAGATTGTATTCCCAATATCAGAGATATATGAAAGCCTGCAATCAAAAGCATTAAATCTGGTAAACTTTACAGTATATGCATTACCAGATGCATCAGAGAATGTGAAAGTAAAAATCAAACCACCCAATTACTTACTATTAGTAAATAAAGATTCACTCAATGGCTTCTTTGAAAATCGCAAATTAAGAGATAATGTAACAAGCTTCCTCTCAGAACCATTTGATTCAAACACCTATTCGTATAAGTTCAATAATATCTCCACAATGATTAATTATTACAATAGTACATTTGAAGGAGAGCCGTATGATTTAACTTATTACCTCATACCGGTGGATGCAACGTTTACAAGTACTCAGCAGAGTTACTACTCTTCTGCACAACAAATATTAACTTCGATACACAATCAAATGTGGCCTACAGCAGCCATATTAGACAAAAAGCAAGGAAGCTTACAGCTTGAATTAATATTCAGCGATTTATAGTCCCCACTATTTTTAAGAATAATAATCCCCCAAGAAAATATACTTATTTAATTTATATTTTCTTGGGGGATTATTTTAGATATTACTAAATAATTAAAACAACAATCCTTGCTGTTCACCATTTTTCTTTCTACCCAAATGCCGATATGCCAACTCTGTCACCTCTCTTCCTCTAGGAGTGCGTTTAATAAAACCCTCCTTTATTAAAAACGGTTCGTACACCTCTTCTATTGTACCAATATCATCACTCACAGCAGTAGCAATTGTTGATATCCCCACTGGACCTCCATTAAACTTATCAATAATAGTTAGCAGAATCTTATTATCTACCTCATCAAGCCCGTGCTTATCTATATTAAGCGCCTCTAGAGAATAACTAGATATCTCTTTATCTATCTTTCCATTTCCTTTAACTTGTGCAAAATCCCTCACCCTTCTCAATAAAGCATTAGCCACACGTGGAGTTCCTCTGCTTCTTGAGGCAATCTCGTATGCTGCATCA
>CAYZHS010000160.1:0-4698 GCA_964478295.1 uncultured Proteiniphilum sp.
TCTCGACGAGATGGCATTTCTTGCACCATGGTATGAAGAAAACAAAGATCGTGGAGTTGAAGTTATAGGCATTGCTTTTGAGAGGAAAGATGATTTCGATTATGCCAAAAGATCGCTTACACAGCTCAAAGAACGATACAACGCAGGATACCCTTTACTTTTTGGAGGAGCCGTAGGCAGAGAGAATGTTGCAGGCGCATTGCCCGAACTAGAGAATTTCTCAAGTTACCCAACAACATTATATATCGACAAACAGGGTAAAGTACGAAAAGTACATACAGGCTTCAACGGACCTGCTACAGGATTATTCTATGAAGAATTTAAAGAAGAGTTCAATCAGCTAATCAACTCACTTCTCGAAGAATAAGAAATAGAAATAAAAGAAGACACTATTGCAAGGCGTTGCAAATCTCGTTATACAAAACATCCACACTCTCAAGTCCCACCGACAAACGGAGTGTGGTTTCTTTTACCCCCATAACATCTCTTTGCTCAGGCGTATAAGTTCCATAAATTGTACTTGCAGGATGAATAATCAGACTAACATTATCAAAAAGATTAGTAGCCCTTTTTATCAATTTTAATCCTCTCATAAAATCATAGCATCTCTCTTTCGACTCTAAGTCGAACGTAAGCATAGCTCCCGGGTATTCACCAAACTGGGCAATACTAATCTCGTAAAAAGTATTTTCAACCAATCCAGTATAATTTACCGATACAATACCAGGCGTATTCTGCAATAACTTAGCCAGCTTAAAGCATGTTCTCGACGCCCTTTCATACCTTACATGCAAGGTTTCAAGTCCCAGCGACTGCATATAAGCCGCCTCAGGAGTCATATATGCGCCTAAATTTCTATGTATTTCTCTTCTCAGTTTATAATGAAATGCCGATTTAGATAAATTGGTATATTGTTTAAGCTTAGATGAGTGCTCCCAATCAAAATTTCCATAATCGATAATCAACCCACCTAAACTAGTAGCACCTCCCGAAATATATTTTGTGCTTGAGATAAGATCAATATCCACTCCCAAATCTGCAGCATTAAATGCAGAAAACGGAACAATTGTTGTATCAGCTACTAAAGGAACATTCTTTTCGTGTGCCACCCTACTCAAACCTTTTAAATCTGCCACCTCCATCTGTGGATTAGTAATAACTTCAACAAATACAGCACAAGTATTCTTATCAATACTGTCAGCCAGCTCGTCTAAATTAGTTAAATCACAAAAACGTATTTCAACACCAAATGAAGCCAACGTGTTCACAAAAAAGGAATAGGTATTTCCAAACAGATACCTGGATGCAACGATGTTACTCCCACTCCACGCAAGTGTAAAGAAAGCATTACTTATTGCAGCCATGCCAGAATTTAGTGCAGTAACACCAAAAGCATTTGTTACGGCTTTAACCCTTTCTTCAAAAAATTGTACAGTGGGATTAGTTACACGAGAATAGGTGTGATCACTGGTGCGGCCACAAAAAGCCTCCTCCATCTCTTCAGGAGTAGCAAACTCAAAAGCCAGAGAATTATAAACCGGCATTGAGATTGAGCCATAAACATCTTTTTTGGGAAAACTGACACCTAATAATCTATCTTCAAAATCTTTTGAATTCATCCTTTTTATCTAATAATCTTTCAATTACTTTTTTAAGATCCAGGCATCAGAATGTTTAGGGTACTTTTTATGAACTTCTTTAAGGTAAAATTCCGCCTCCTCTTCACTTTTAAAAGAGGCAGCATACACATCAAATCGCTCGGGACGTTCAAGTAAGCTTGCACTAGTGAAACCCTCATTTTTAAGAGATTCAATTAAGCGTGAAGCAGATATTTCACCCTTAAAAACACCCATTACAATATAATATGTATATAAATCATTTCGATCAGCTGAAACATCATCTATAATAGTCTCGTTAACATTTGATGAAATTAAATGTTCAGATTCAACTTTTAAATGCTCTTCAGTTTCCACCTCAGCTTCAGCAACCAAAGTGTTCAATGTTGATTGTTTAGGTCTGAACCACTCTGTTTCGTATGAAATATTTGCTGTTTGCCTATCAATTGCAGCATCGCTAACCGGTAAAACAAACATAAACAAAACAATTGCTGCAGCAGTAGCAACTGCTACACTAATCTTTTTAAAGACACTTACCTTTTCTTCTTCTAAAACAACTAAAGGTATGGTTTTCTGTTCTTCAGCAATCTCTCTCAGCTTTATAGCGTTAAGTCCAAAATATTGCGGCCTTACAAAAAAACCAGGTTTATAAGTAAACCTATTATCCTCTGTTAATGAAAAAGAGCCCAACTTACCAAGGTCCAGAAAATTTTTATCTCTCAAAGTCTGCTTTAATTCAACCACTTCACTCTCTATCCTCCACATGGCTCTTTCAAATGTAAGATCATACGTTTTCATGTATGACTCTGCCAATAAACCATCGTTGTGAGTCAAATCGCGGTTAAAAACCAATTCACAAGCTGGAGGAAAAATCATGTTTGCTTCATTCCTGTAAGAATGAATTGTATTAACTACAAAACCACCCAAATCAGGAATTATCACACAATTGTGCTCATGCAGCAAAAACTCTATGTGAGAAATAAGTCGGTTCATGAAACAAAGATAATAAAATTTCTTAAAACAAAAATAAAATCAGAATAAACTATCTTTTAACTTTTTCAGGATTACGGTTAGCAAAATCTTTCCAATCCCTGTATTTCTTGTCACCTGTGGAAATATCCGACTGATAAAAATGACATAATGCAGCAGCCAGTCCATCTGTTGCATCCAACTCGGTCAACATGTTTTCATCAGCAATATGCAGTGTTTTTTGTAACATATATGCCACTTGCTCTTTAGCAGCTCTGCCATTACCTGTAATCGACATTTTTATTTTGAGTGGAGCATACTCAAAAATCGGAATATCCCGAGAGATTGCTGCGGCCATGGCCACACCTTGAGCCCGCCCCAACTTTAGCATACTCTGCACATTTTTACCATAAAACGGAGCTTCAATAGCTAGTTCGTCAGGTAAAAACTCATCAATCAATCCAATAACCCTCGAATAAATTTTTGCAAGCTTAATATAATGGTCGCCATATTTACCTAACTTCATAACTCCCATTGCCTGCATCGATGGCTTGTTGTCCAAAACTCTTAGAATACCGTATCCCATTATCTGAGTTCCTGGGTCGATACCCATTATTATTCTTTCTTTCTGCATCTAATAATCAATTGTCTGCATTAGAGTTGAAAAGCCAATCATTTTATCTTTAAATCTCTCCATTAGCGGAGTAAACACACTTCCACTCTCTTCAGATTTCCATTTCTCCATCACAACAATATCGGCTACCTGAAACTCCATTGCAAAAGAAAGTCCTTCATCCTCATCTCTACCAAACACTCTGGCCAATCTGGGAGAAGTAAGCATACCACTTTTAGTAGACATCGGAATAAATACCTGTAGCATATACTCTATAAAATCGTCCTGTATAACTTCTTCCACATGAAAAGTAGTATTGAATACAATCATAACAACTGTTTAATATTATTCTTTCTGTTTTCGATTGCAAATATAAACAAATTATCTATCTTTGCACCACAAAATCAATGGGGGATTAGCTCAGCTGGCTAGAGCGTTTGACTGGCAGTCAAAAGGTCATCGGTTCGACTCCGATATTCTCCACAAAACTTAAAAAGGACCCGATGCATAAATCGAGGTCCTTTTTTTCGTAGACATCTTAGCCATGGATTAGCTAGACTTCAAAAACAACCTAAATCTACCTCCTCCTCATCATATTCATCAACCCACCTCCGTTTTCAACATTAGTAAAGCCCATATGACTTAGTAATTGTTGAGCATAAGCCGAGCGGGCACCTGAAGCACAATATAGGGTAATTTTACGATCTTTGTTTCCAAGCTCATCTACTCTTGCCTCTAACTCATCCAGAGAGATATTGATGGCATCGGGGTAAGCTCCACCCATAAACTCCATAGGTGTGCGCACGTCAACCACCAGTGGAGTATTAACATTGGCAGATATTGAAGTCTCTTTTTTCTTATCAGTAACAATCTCCTCTTTTATCTCACCCACCTTTTTCTTTTCCAGCTTAGGTAGATTAACTTGGATATTGTGGAAACCAACAGCATAAGACTGGCGCTGTAATGAAATAAATCCACCTGAAACATTATAAACATTGTTTACACCCATACTCTTGAGCATACGTAAAGCCTGATGACCTTTCTTACCCGTTTCGTCATAAACCAAAACACATGAGTCCTTGGGAATAGCCTTAAGGTCGTTATACAACATTTCCAGAGGCACATTGTACGAACCGCTGATATTTCCTTTTTCAAACGAGAACATGTCACGCACATCAATCACAATAGGGTTGTGATCTTTAACCCATTCGTCCAGCTCGCCAACGGTTATAGCAGGACTGAATCCGCTCTGTTTATTCTCAGCAGTAAATGCAGCCATGTTCATAGCATCATTTGCCGTACCTAATGGAGGTGAATATGCAAAATCGATGTCTGCCAAATCATGTATTGTAAGGTTGCCAGCAATAGCCGATGCAATTACATCCAGGCGACGGTCGGCACCTTTATAACCGGCAGTTTGACCGCCAAGCACAGCACCTGTTTCACTGTTGTAAACCAACATAACCGACACATTTTCTGCTCCTGGATAATATGATGTGT
>CAYZHS010000161.1:0-361 GCA_964478295.1 uncultured Proteiniphilum sp.
TTGGTTGTCCGATAATAAAGATCGTTTTCACAATACAGAACTAATTACTGTATCTAAAAATACCGGTATCCCTGCCAATTGCAATCGTGGTTTAAAAGCTATTAATGGGCAATGGGTAAAAGTTATTTCAGGCGATGATGTACTTCTAAATAATTGTATTAGCGAAAATATGCAATATGCAAAAAGTTTTCCAACTGCTTCTTTTATTGTGTCAGACTTACAGGAAATTGATGAAAATAGTAGCGTGTTGAGGAAAAACGTAATCAATGAAGGAGTGATTTTTATAGCAAGAATGACTTCGGCAAAAAAGCAATTAAAAGCATATACAAGGTGGCCAGCATTTTTAAATGTACCCACATTT
>CAYZHS010000161.1:371-4696 GCA_964478295.1 uncultured Proteiniphilum sp.
AATGGCGATATTGCAAGTAAAATTGATCAAGGCTGATGAAGATTTCAGGATATATGAAGACACTACCATGGTTATTAGAATGATGGAACAAGATTTCAGAATGCATTATATGAAGATACCAACTGTTGCATATCGCATACATGAGAGTTCCATCTCAAGAAGTGAAGAGGTAAACGATAGAAGAGAAAAGGAGGCGTTGAAGGTATTTACGAAATATAGAGTAAAACACCTCAATGTTTTTAATCCACTCGATCTTTCCGTCTATTTCGAAAGTTGGTTGAGGTTCAACTACAAGGGTATTTACGGTTATAAAGGAGATTCATTTTTAAGGAAGCTAAGTCTTTTCTATTGGTATATGAAGTTAAATGGGGTAAAATCATACTAATTATCAAAAATAATAAGATGAACACTGTAAATAAACATATCGTAAGCCATTTGATTCCGGTTTCAACTCTGCTGTTGGCGGTATATTCTATTGTACCATATCTGAAACCTGGAGTTCCCATGGCATCTATGTTGAACAATACAATGCTCTGGTGGATAGTCTCAGCAATAATACTTATAGCTTTTTTGTTGTCGAGATATTACTTTTTTGATAAACGTAATACAGACAATATGATGATAATATGGTTATACCTTTTATGGAACGCCGTATCTATTTTAAGGGGAATATTTGTAGCTGAGATATATTGGGATTGGAAAGCGTTAACTGGAAATGCAATGGCATTACTTATGCCTGTTGTTATATTCTCTTCGACAAATAAAATGTTGGTCCAGTCATTGCTTACTTTCTATGTGAAATATGCACTACCTCTTTTCTTGCTTATTGGGCTTATTATACGAACTGATGCATTTGGATTTTACCTGATTCCGATAAGTTTCTTGATTCTTTTTCTTCCAGTATTTACGCAACGTCAAAGATTCATAGTCCTTATTACTACAGCCGTCCTTTTTATAGCCGATCCTGCTGCACGTAGTAATGTTATTAAATTTGGAGTTCCTATTCTATTATTGTTGGTATATTATTTCAGAAATGTGATTACTGGAAAAATTATTGAGGCATCAAGACTCACTTTGTTGATACTCCCTATTGTACTATTAATATTGGGTGTTACCGGTGTTTTTAATGTTTTTAAAATCAACGAATATATCGAAGGAGAAGTAACGGCTGTGGGACTAGACAACGAAGGCAATAGAGTGGAAATGAATATGGTTGAGGATACTCGTTCTTTTATTTATGAAGAAGTGCTTGAGTCGGCCATAAATAATAAATATTGGCTTTTAGGTCGTACTCCTGCAAGAGGCAATGATTCAGAAGTATTTGGAATGTTTGGAGCTGAATTAACAGGTAGGTATGAGCGAGTGGAGAACGAAATTGGACTTGCAAATATATTCACATGGACGGGATTATTGGGGGTTGTTTTCTATTTTCTTATCTTTTATAGAGCCTCTTATTTGGCTATTAATAAGTCCCGAAATATGCAAAGATGTTAGGTGTCTATATTGCCTTTCGTTGGCTTTTCTCCTGGGTAGAAGATGTGAATAGTTTTTCACTAAACTATTTCATGCTTATGATGATGATAGGGCTTTGTTTTTCTTACTCTTTCAGGAACATGACAGACAAAGAAATAACAATTTGGGCACGTGGGATATTTGATATTCGTTACGTGCAGCTACAGCAATACCTCTTTAAAAAAGAAAACTATGAAAAAAGAAAATATAGCGGTCTTGCTGACCTGCCACAACAGGAAAAATAAAACTCTGGCTTGTCTAGAATCGCTCTACCGGGCTTTAATTCCTGATAGTTACAGTATTGATATATACTTAACTGATGATGGTTCTACTGATGGTACGTCACTTGCTGTAAAGAATTTGTTCCCTGATATTAACATTGTTGAAGGCAACGGAACAATGTTTTGGGCTGGAGGTATGCGACTCGCCTGGGAAACTGCAATGAAAAATAAGCTGTATGATGTCTATTTGCTAATAAATGATGATGTAGTTCTCAATCCCGATTTCTTTTATAAACTCATGGAAACTGATTCATATGCATATAAAAAGATGGGGAAAAAAGGAATCTACAGTGGTGCCACAATCGATGAGAAAAATGGAAAGGTTACTTACGGAGGATCTAGGATTATTAATAACCTATTTATTGTAAAAATGCACATGCTAACTCCTTCCGGATATCCACTAAATTGCGATGTTACTAATGCAAATGTGCTTTGGGTGAGCAAGAATGTTGTAGATGAAATAGGCATATTCGATAACCATTTTACTCATGGTATAGCCGATTACGATTATTCACTGCAGGCAGTGAGGAAAAATATTCCTGTATTGCTGGCACCAGATGTTTGTGGTATGTGCACTGACGATCATGGAAAAAATTGGAAGAGTAGCAACTATTCACTTAAGGAGAGAATAACTTACTTGAAGAGTCCAAAAGGGCTTGCTATGAAAGAGTATATGTATTTTGTTAAAAAACATTTCCCTCTGTTTATTCCCTATTCATATGTAATGTTGTGGTTGAAGACTTTTTTCCCTGTAATCTGGGATCGGGTAAAAAATTAAATTGTGTCAGTAAAAATGGAAAAAGAGAGAATATATAAGCAACGGATTCTGATTTTTCATCCTGCTCTAGCACCGTATAGAATCGATCAGTTTAATCTACTAAACGAATTGTTCGATATTGAGGTGGTGTTTCTTTTTGATAGTTTGTGGAAGTTTTCTATCGATCAGCAAAAGCTTAAAGAAGCATGTAATTTCAAAATTTCATACTTATTGATTGGTCCCAGATATAAAGGACGTTTATTTCGTTTTGGAATGATGCGTGTAATAAATAGATTTAAACCAGATATAGTGTTCGGTTACGAATATTCGTTCACAACACAATATTTGATTTTGCTGAAGAGAATAGGATTACTCAAGCAAAAAATTGGTTCATTTATCGACGATAGTCTTCATATGTGTGAAAACGTTCAATCAAATACCAGAAAGTGGATTAGGAATTCATCAATTAAACATCTCGATTTTTTGGTTGTAATGTCGGAAGAGGTGGCCAGATTTTATTGTTCAAGTTTTTACATTCCAGAAAAGCGTGTGATAGTTTCTCCAATTTTGCAGTTACCGGAACGTTTGCGTGAAAACCGAGAAATAATTGAAACGATAGCGAGGAGATATGTCAAAGAGTATCAGTTAGAAGGAAAGAAAGTAGCCCTATACGTGGGACGATTTATTCCTGAAAAAGCATTGTCGTTATTTTTAAAAAAAATTGCCCATATCCTATATGATAGAGACGATTATCGTTTAGTAATGGTGGGCGATGGTGTTGAAAAGCAGCAACTGTTGTCTTTGGTGCAAGCTCATAAGCTAGAAAATAAAGTGATTCTTCCCGGAAAATATCAGGCTGAAGAACTTTACGGATGGTATGTGTGTGCTACAGGGTTTATTTTACCTAGTATTTTTGAACCTTTTGGAGCCGTTGTAAATGAAGCTTTAATTTTTGGATTGCCTGTACTATGTTCAAAATATGCAGGTTCTTCTATACTTATTCACCAAGGAAATGGGTATCTGTTTAACCCATCTGATGACACCGATACCATAAATAAATTTCTTTTGTTTATGGATAGTATACCAGTACTCTATGAAGTGGACATGGATAAGACCCCTCCACTTATAGCTGATTATCGTTCAAATTTTATTAATGAATGGAGTAAAATAAGCAATGGCTAAGATTTTTCAATTAATTAGTTCAATTCAGTTAGGGGGAGCAGAAAACGTTGCATTTGACCTGGCTGAACATTGTGGTAAGGGTTATCTCAACAGTTTTGAATTTATTGTTGTGGAATTGTACCGTACCAGAAACGATTATGCTAATTCAAAAAAAGAAGAACTAATTTCAAAGAATATACGTGTTATTACTCTTTACAATGGCTCTAAGAGAAATAGCCTGTTGTTTGCTCCTTTTACTTTAATCAATCTCATTCGTAAAGAAAAACCGCAGATAATTCACTCGCATACCGACTTGCCAGATTTCGTTTTAGCAGTAGCAACTTATTTTGCACGTTTAATGCAAATTAAGATGCCAAGAGTGTTGCGTACCATACACAGTACCCAATTATGGCGTAATCATGTGTGGATGGGTAAGATTGCTGAATCGGCTTACCACGATGAATCGGTTGCGGCTGTTTCGTTATTTGCTCTTAATGCTTATGAGCAACTCAGAATTAAGTACAACTTACCAATTTCAAGCAACAGACAAATTGTCTACAATGGCTGTAGAGTTCCAACTAAACGTTTGCACTCATTCCCCATTGATAAACAAA
>CAYZHS010000162.1:0-4677 GCA_964478295.1 uncultured Proteiniphilum sp.
CGCTCAGTTTTTGAAGCCACATGTGCCATCATTATCTCCGGAAACATACTCATAATAGAGCCGGTATTATGATGTTCAGCAAACCAGTAACGGTTATAGCCCAATTTTTCGGCTAATTGAGCAATTTTAGTTGAATTGTTAAGAACGTCGCTTGCAGATTTATCATTTTCAGTAAAATAGCACAGATCCAGAATGGATAACTTAAGATTTTGCATTGTTTTATCGTAATAGTTTAGCTTACTAAACCATGTAGAACTATCATTTGTTCAAAAACTCATTTTATGAACGAATATTTAATCTAAGTGTTGTATATTCGTCGAAAATTTACACACAATTTAAAAAAAGTTGACAAATGAGCGAATATAACATCCCCAGCCAAGTGAGTATTGGGCACGTACATCTTAAGGTTGCTGACCTTGATAGAGCACTCTCTTTTTATCATGGATTATTGGGTTTTGAGGTAACAATGATGTATGGTAAACAGGCTGCATTTTTATCGGCAGGCGGGTATCATCATCATATAGGGCTAAATACTTGGCACACTCAGGGTATGCCAAAAGCTCCGATAAACACTGTAGGATTATATCATACTGCAATAGCTTATCCAACAAGGAAAGATCTTGCACTAATTCTTAAACGTTTGCTTGAAGCGGGGTATCCGTTAACTGGTGCTAGTGATCATGGTGTTTCTGAGGCCATTTACCTAAATGATCCTGATGGTAACGGTGTGGAACTTTATTGGGATAAGCCTAAAGTTGATTGGCCGGTTGAAGAGGATGGTTCACTAAATATGTACACTAAAGCACTTGATGTAGACGATCTTATTCGCGAAATTGAGCGATAACGATCTGTTTCAAAAAATAAATTTATGATTAGGGCAAAAGCTGTAGTAAAATATTTAGGCAATATCTTACTATTTAATTCACTGTTTATGCTAATATCAGCAGTGATTTCACTAGCCTACGGAGAAGATTCTTATTATCCACTTATTATAAGCACAATAATTAGTGTGACAATAGGCTTCTTCTTCACTTTTTTTATTGGTAAAGTAGGAGAAATAAGGTTTCATGAAGGTCTGGCAATAAGCGTTTTGGGATGGGTTACTGCCTGCCTTTCAGGCTCACTACCATTTATATTGTGGGGTGGTGAGTTTACATTTGCCAAT
Organism: uncultured Proteiniphilum sp.; assembly: GCA_964478295.1. Taxonomy (GTDB): domain Bacteria; phylum Bacteroidota; class Bacteroidia; order Bacteroidales; family Dysgonomonadaceae; genus Proteiniphilum. Next base: position 1,166 of record CAYZHS010000162.1, read on the forward strand.
GCCCTTTTCGAGAGTGTATCGGGATATACTACAACTGGTGCAAGTATACTTGTAGATGTTGAAGCTCTTCCTAAGGGATTGCTTTTCTGGCGTTCTTCAACTTCTTTTATTGGAGGTTTAGGAATAATAATATTTGTATTACTTATTGTGCCAGAAAAGATGAGTAATAAGTCATACATCTTACGAGCTGAAGTTTCGGACCTCTCTAAGGTAAGTTTTATGGAAAAATCGAAACGCCTGATTAGAATTGTTTCTTCAGTATATATATTATTAATAGCCTTAGAAACAATTTTACTAACATTGCTTGGAATGTCTTTCTTTGATGCAATTTGTCACTCTTTCTCCACGGTGGCAACCTCTGGTTTCTCAACAAAAAATCTAAGTATAGCCACATACGATAATGTATGGATAGAGATTGTCATTATGTTTTTTATGTTAATAAGCAGCATCCATTTTCTTTTAATTTGGAGCACTTTAAATGGAAAAAAATATAATATTTTTACTTCTCGTACCACAAGAATGTATGTAATTGTGATGATAATTGGTATAGTTTTAGTAACACTACAATTATATTATGAAAATATTTATGGGTTTTGGGAGTCGTTAAGATATGCTTCTTTTCAAGTAGTCTCTCTTGCCAGTACAACAGGTTTGGCTTCTGCAGATAGTGCCGGGTGGCCTCTATTTACAATTATACTTTTGCTCTATTATTCTGTGCAGTGTGGAATGGTTGGTTCTACTGCCGGAGGAATAAAATTTGATAGAATCTATGTTTATTTCTCATCACTAAAAAATCAATTAAAACAGACTCTACATCCAGAAGGTTTGTATGTTGTGAAAATGAATAATAAGGTATTGGATAAAAGTATAGAGCAACAAGTTTCAATATTTATTATAATTTATATTTTTACGTTCTCTATTACAACGCTTTTACTATCAATATTAGGTATAGACGGAATAACTGCTTTGTCTGCATCTATTGTTACATTGGGAAATGTGGGTCCCGGTTTTGGCAACGTTAGTTCTTTGGGAAATTATTCTGCCTTACCCGATGCAGCAAAATATATACTTTCGGCCAATATGTTGATGGGGCGACTTGAAATAATAAATATATTGGCACTGATTTTAATGTTTATCAGAAAAAGAGATAGATAATCTTTTCAATCATATTAATTAGTAAATTGCACTTTAATTCTATCTGTTTCGAATTTCATAATCGAAACAGTTGTTATTGACTGTAAAGTATTAAAATATGAATAAGATTATTGAGTGTGTTCCTAATTTTAGTGAGGGACGCGACAGGGCAAAAATTGAAAAGATAGCAGATTGTTTTAGAGGAAAACCTGGAGTAAAGCTTCTTGATTATAGTGGGGATATAGATCACAATCGTTCGGTTATTACAGTTGCAGGTGAACCAGAACCTATGAAAGAGGCTGTTATTGATGCGATTGGCAGATCAATTGAACTAATCGACCTAACCAAACAAGCTGGTGAGCATCCGCGTATGGGTGCAGTTGATGTGATTCCCTTCATTCCAATAAAGAATATTACCATGGAAGAAGCAATTACTATATCTAAAGATGTGGCAAAGAGAGCTTCTGAAAGATATAATATTCCGGTATTTCTTTATGAGGCTTCTGCCACAGCTCAGCATAGAGAGAATTTGGCTGATGTACGTAGGGGAGAGTTTGAAGGTCTTGCTGACAAAATGCAATTAAATGAATGGAAACCAGATTATGGTCCCGCTTTTCCTCACTCAACAGCAGGTGCTGTTGCTATTGGTGCTCGTAAACCACTCATTGCGTATAATATAAACTTAAATACCAGCAATATAAAGATTGCCGATGCAATCGCAAAAAAGGTGCGACACAGTAGCGGTGGTTTACGATACTGTAAAGCAATTGGTATAGAACTAAAAGAGCGTGGTGTTGCACAGGTATCAATGAATTTAACCGACTATACAAAAACATCTATTTACAGTGTGCACGAAATGGTGAGAATGGAAGCAAAACGTTATGGAGTAAGTATAATCGGTTCTGAGATAATTGGACTCGTGCCTATGGCTGCTCTTGCTGAATCTGCTGCATACTATCTTGGTATAGAGAACTTCTCTGTAAATAGTGTATTGGAAGCTAAGCTTTTAGAGTAGTCTTGTTGTTCTTGAAAAGAAATTTATAATACAAAATCTAACTATTTTGAACTGGATTGAATTTATTGCTGTAGTATTAGGCATATTAAGCGTTTGGTATGCTCGTAAAGAGAATATATTAGTTTTCCCTTTCGGTATTGCAAACGTATCAATATACATTTATATTTGTTTTGTATCTCAGCTTTTTGCCAATGCGGGCATAAATATTGTTTACCTTGTGTCGAACATATTTGGTTGGTATATGTGGTCGCGTACAGGCAATGATGATGAAAAATTAAAAATTACACGAAACAGTAAGATTCAAAATGTTTTTTCGTGGACCTCAATAGTGGTTATCTATCTATCCGTTTTTTTTATTCTTAGATGGGTTAACCAAGGTGATATAGAATATCATAACTCATACCTGCCTTGGATTGATTCTTTTAACACGGCTTTCTTTTTAGTTGCAACTATCTTAATGGCTCTCAAGAAAGTTGAGAACTGGATCTTTTGGATAATAGGTGATATTGTTTCAATTCCAATTTTTGCTTCGCAGGGTTTATACTTTACATCTATTCAGTATTCAGTTTTTTTAGTGTTGGCAATTCTTGGATGGAGTGAATGGAAAAGGAAAATATAAAATAGAGCTTGTAATGAAACTAAATGATTTAACAATTAAACAGTATCTTGAGAAAACAGCTTCAAGTGAGGCAATGCCTGCCGGGGGCTGCACTATTGCTCTTTGTGCAGCACTAGCATCTGCTCTAACAGAGATGATAACAAAAATATCTTTAGGAAAAGAAAAGAACACCTTTGCAAATGTGCGGTTGGTAGAGATCTTAAATAAAGCGGAAAGCTTGAGAAATGAATTGATGAATGATATAGAGAGAGATGCAGATGCTTTTCAAATTGTAATTAATTCATATCAATTGCCAAAAAAAACGGAAGATGAAATTGTTGTACGAAATAATATAATTCAGAAATCAATTGAAGAAGCTACAATAGTGCAAATGGAAATTGCCGAAAGGTGTCGTCAGCTTTTTGATTACTCAAGAGAGATATCAGCTTTTGCAGAAGGCGGTTTGGCTGCCGACAGCAGAGTAAGTATAATGATTTGTGTTACTGCTGCAAAATGTGCAATTATTAATGTCAGAACTAACTTAAATATGGTGGATAATGCATATTTCAAAAAAACTATGATAGCTAAATGTGATAAGATTGAGAGAGATATAGATATTAAGTTGTGAATTGAGCAAGCTCTATTGCTTATTTGATATTATCTTTGAAAGTTTCAAAAAAAAGTAGAACATTATAAATTGAAAAATAGAAATTGATGGTAAAAACAGTAAGAAAATCGCTCAGAGATTCTGCAGCGGCTAGGTGG
>CAYZHS010000163.1:0-4610 GCA_964478295.1 uncultured Proteiniphilum sp.
CAATACTTTCAATTCTATATAGGCACAAAAATACACTTTTTATTACGAATTTCTCAGTTTTATCATGAAAGATTTATTATGTTTGCTATACTTATAAATGAATGATGTTAGATAAAGTAAGAGAATTTATAAATAAAGAGAGGCTCATTTCACATAATGCCAAGGTTATTGTTGGATTAAGCGGGGGCAAAGACTCGATGGCACTCTTAGATATTCTAATGCTTTTGGGCTATCGCTGTATGGCAGCACACTGTAATTTTCATTTGCGGGGCGACGAGTCGGATAGAGATGAGAAGTTTGTAAAAAAATGGTGCAAAAGCATTGATATACCTTATACATCAATAAATTTCGATACAAAGCAATATGCTGCCGATCGCAAAATATCAATTGAGATGGCTGCAAGAGAGCTTCGCTACAACTGGTTTGAAATACTCCGCAAACATCACGATGCAGACTATATTGCTGTAGCTCATCATAAAGATGATACTGTGGAAACGGTTCTGCTGAATCTTATTCGTGGCACAGGAATAAAAGGACTAACAGGTATTGCTCCTAAAAATGGATATATAATCAGACCATTACTCTCGATTTCAAGATTAGAAATAGAGAATTATATCTCAAAACGAGAAATTCCGTACGTAACCGACAGCACAAACAAAGAAGATATCTACCTGCGTAATAGTTTAAGGTTAAACGTTATACCACTACTCGAAACGCTTAACCCATCTGTTAAAGAGGCCATTTATCGCACTTCACAAAATGTAACAGAAGCAGAAAAGGTTTATTCAAAATCAGTAGATAATGCCATTAAAGAGCTGTTTAACAACAACAAAATTGATATAAATGAGCTGAAGAAATCGGCTTCACCAGTTTCTGTGTTGTTTGAACTTCTTACACCCTATGGCTTTACGCCATCTGCAATATTAGATATTACAGAGAGCATAAATTCAATCTCGGGAAAAGTATTCTTTTCAGATAATAATACGGAACTTGATAAAAAGAGATACAGACTCATAAAAGATAGAAGTCACTTTATTTTAGACATTATAAATGCGAGTGACTCAGAAATTAAAGATTACACTATTGAAGAAGGTGCAAGTGGTATTGATTATCCGGTTAAACTAAAAATAACAAACCTTAAAGCACCTGCCGAGATAAAATTTAATCGCAATCTTCTCTATATAGATGCTGATAAGATAAAATTTCCGCTTAAGCTGCGCAAATGGGAAAAGGGAGATTGGTTTATTCCTTTTGGCATGAAGGGCAGAAAGAAGCTAAGTGATTATTTTACAGACCGTAAATTTAGCTTGAAGGACAAAGATGATGCCTGGGTACTAACTTCTAACAATGATATTATTTGGATAGTAGGTGAAAGAAACGACGAAAGGTTTAAAATAACCGGGAATAGTAAAAATATCATACTAATTGAGCATGTTTGTTAAACATGAAAATAAATGAACAGAAGTTGTTTTATTCACGTTCTAATGCAACGTTTCGGGCTTTTTTGCATCTAACTATAAACAACAAAAAATTAAATTATAAAAACTATATAATAATTAAACCATATGAGTAAAAATACAGTTAAAGATATTCTAATGCTTGGTGCACTTGCAGGTGTTGCCTATTACGTTTCGCGTTGCTACCGTCAAAAAAAACAAAAGCAAAGAGAATTACGTGAAACTTTGCACTTCCAGCTCTTCTAAAATTATAATTGCAGATATTTAATATGCGCTATTTTTTGTACCTTTGCCGATATAATTGGTACATATAAAAAAGCGTAAAAATTTCTATGCTCACACTTAAAGTAATTAACGAAAACACCGAAGAGGTTATAAAACGTCTTGCAGTAAAAAGATTTGATGCAAAAGACGTTATAAATCAGGTTATTGAACTTGACGAGATAAGAAGAAAAAGTCAGACAGAATTAGATAATTTATTATCTGAAGTTAATTCGATATCTAAATCAATAGGCTCTCTTATTAAAGAAGGTAAGAAAGATGAAGCTTCTGCCGCAAAAGAAAAGGTTTCTGCACTAAAAGAGACGGCCAGGCAAACAGAGGCTACACTTAAGGAGTGTGAAGTAAAAATTGAAGATATTCTGGTTACAATACCCAACCTTCCTCACGAAAGTGTTCCGGAAGGTAAGGGTGCCGAAGATAATATTGTGGACAGAAGTGGCGGCGAGATACCTTCATTGCCACAAGATGCTGTGCCTCACTGGGATCTTGCTAAAAAATATAACCTCATAGATTTTGAGCTGGGAGTAAAAATAACAGGCGCAGGTTTTCCGGTTTATAAAGGCAAAGGCGCAAGATTACAAAGAGCACTTATAAACTTTTTTCTCGATAATGCACGAGATGCAGGTTTTGAAGAGGTGCAGCCACCTTATGTTGTAAACAGCGATTCGGGCTTTGGCACTGGTCAGCTTCCCGACAAAGAGGGACAAATGTATCATGTTGGTATTGATGATCTATACCTTATTCCAACTGCCGAAGTGCCGGTAACAAATATGTATCGCGATGTTATTATTGAAGAGAAAGAGCTACCAATAAAAAACACAGCCTACTCAGCATGTTTTCGTCGCGAAGCAGGTTCATACGGAAAAGATGTACGTGGTTTAAATCGCCTTCACCAGTTCGACAAGGTTGAAATTGTATGTATTGAGAAACCTGAGGACTCATACCAGAGATTGGATGAGATGGTAAATTATGTGCAGACTTTAGTTGAAAAGCTTGAGCTACCATGGCGAATTCTTCGCTTATGCGGTGGCGATATGAGTTTCACCTCTGCTCTTACATTCGATTTCGAAGTGTTTTCTGCAGCTCAGGAGCGTTGGTTGGAAGTAAGTTCTGTTTCAAACTTCGAAAGCTACCAGGCAAACAGGTTGAAATGCAGATATAGAAACGAAAATCGCAAAACTCAACTATGCCATACATTAAATGGAAGTGCACTTGCATTGCCACGTATAATGGCTGCTCTTTTAGAGAATAACCAAACAGAAGAGGGAATCAGAATTCCAAAAGCATTAGTTCCTTACTGCGGTTTCGAAATAATCGATTAATCGGTTTACAACCAACACAATCAATAAAGTATGATAATCTGAACAGTTAGTCGCAAAACATTGAAATAAAACAGTATAGGTAGGTTTCTAAATGGAGCCTGCCTCTTTTTTTTGCCTCTAATTATTACTGCCCGAGAGTGACCAACTCCTGCACCTCCTTATGTTTCCCTTATGTTCTCCTTATGTTTTATCGAGGAAGACAGGGAGTTGGTATAGGCATGGATGGTGGAGCCTTTTATTTGCCAATCATCTTTATAAGCTGAAGAATTGCCAGATTTGCCGTTCTTTCAATGTTCTGTTTACGGCTGCGACCAACATTATATTGCTTTGCTAAAGTTTCATCTTTATACTTAGTTGCAATCCAAACCGTACCCACGGGCTGCTCTTTAGAGCCACCATCTGGTCCCATATACCCCGAAACCGCAATACTGCAATCTGTATTCAAGGTTTTAGAAACACTTGCAACCATCTGTTCAACAACCTCTTTACTAACAACACCAAACAACTCAATCGATTTTCTATCCACATTCAGCAAGCCCTCCTTAACCGAGTTTGCATAAGAAATTATACTTCCTATAAAGTATTGCGACGCTCCGGGCACCTGAGTAATTTTATGAGCAATTAGTCCTCCTGTGCAACTCTCAGCTGTTGAAAGTGTCAGAATTTTTTTACGTAATTTATCGCCCAACAACTCTTCGGGCGATTTACTTCCCTTAGAGACATAATTATCCTTTACAATAAATTTCAAATTACGCATCACTCGTTTCAGTTCCTTCAAATTATCTTCTCCCCAAACAGACAAACTTAATCTTATATAACCTAATGATGGAAGATAGGATAGTGAATACCCTTGAGGGAGCTCCAGCTCGAAATCTGCTAGCTTAGATGCCAGCTCAGACTCGCTGATGCCGGTTACAATACACGATCGGCTCACATATTCATTTACATGAAATCGCTCCTTAAGTTTTGGTATAACATCATTCTCCATAGCACTTTTCATCTCAAAAGGTACACCTGGCATCGAAACAAGCACCTTTTTATCTTTATCAAACCAAAGAATGGGGGCAGTTCCTTCTCTATTTTGTATTACTTTACTATTTGCAGGTACATATGCCTGCTTATAAGTAAGTTGGTTTAACTGAAGATTTCGCTTAAAAAATATCGACTCAATATTTTGCAGCACTTCGTCGTTAAACTCAAGCGCTGTATGAAAGTACTGACAGAGAGTGTGTTTTGTTATATCGTCGTTAGTGGGCCCAATGCCACCCGTAAGCAATAAAATATCGGCTCTGTCAAAAGCTAAATCTACAGCCTTGATAATATTGTCGGAACAATCGCCTACCGATGATATAGCTACTACCTCAAATCCATTATGAGTAAGCTGGTTAGCAATCCATGTGGCATTGGTGTCAACAACTTGTCCGATTAGAAGTTCATCTCCTATAGTTATAATTTCTACCTTCATATCAAATGCTTGCTTATTAAGTATAATCGCAAAGTAACAAGATTATTACGACATTAAAGATATATAATTCTATTTTAGTGTTAA
>CAYZHS010000164.1:0-4561 GCA_964478295.1 uncultured Proteiniphilum sp.
TCAAGAAAAAAATACTTGACAGAGAGTCTTCGAATTACAAATTATGATTTGTTTTCTGAATTATCATCTTTGAAAATAAAAACAAACTATATGAAAAAGAACTATTTACTAACTATTTTTTTTATTATTCTGTTTACTGTTTTATCAGTTAACATTGCTTCGGCCCAAGAGGGCGACTCTGAAACCTATCCAAACATTAATTTTGATGGTTCTCTAAAGAACAAATATGAATATGCAATCGACAATAATACTTCGCGATTTTCTGTTCGCAACTCTCGTGTGGGACTTAGTGGTAATGTAAATTACTTTTCGGGGTATCGGGTTCAGATTGAACTTAGCGATGAAGGAGAATTTAAAGTGCTTGACCTTAGTGGTACTATAAGGCCGGCAAAAGGTCTTTCTTTCACACTCGGACAGACTAGTATTCCCATTTTCAACTCGTACATAACTACTCCTGCTACTATGATGTTTGCAAATCGTGCCTTTATTGGTAAGTATTTTATAAGTACAAGAGATTTAGGGGTTAATGCTAAATATAAGTTTAATATGGGTGTAGTACCAACTAATCTTGAATTTGGTGTATATAACGGAAATGCTATTAATGATCCTGTATGGAAAAGGAATTTGTCTTATGGTGGACGTGTTGAATTGGGCAATATGGAGGGTTTAAGAATGACTGCTAAGTTTTATGATTATCCTAACTCCGATTCGTTGCATTTTTTTATATATGGAGCAGATTTGCGTTATGAGAAGGGTAACTTCAAAATTGAGACTGAGATAATGAAGAAAGAGAGTAAAACTGAGTTTCATAATGATTTGCTTTCTTACTACATTCAATCTGCCTACAAGATACCTATAAAATCGGAATTTTTTGATAATCTGTTGCCGGCTGTTAGGTGGGACTCTGCAGATGAAAGGTTTGATGTGAGTGGGTTTGATGTTAACAGATTGACTGTAGGGTTGGGACTGGATCTTGCGGGAGAGACTTTCTCATCGATTATAAGATTGGATTATGAGAAGTATATGGTAAATAATAAAATGTCGATATTTACTGCAAATGATCAGATGGATTCTGATAAAATTACGCTTGAGCTATTATTTTCTTTTTAAGAGTGAGTGGGTTTATAAAGTTATCGAACCGGTAAAAAAGAAACAAACTATATAGTATAATGAATAAGATTGTTGCAAAGGAGTATCTTTCGGATAGAGTTGTCCGATTTGAAGTGGAGGCTCCATTAATAGCAAAAAGCCGCAGAGCAGGCCATTTTGTAATTGTGAGAGTTGGAAAAAAGGGTGAAAGAGTTCCGTATACAATTGCCTCTGCCGACAGAGATAAAGGAACAATAACACTTGTTGTTCAGCGTGTTGGAAAATCTTCTGAGAAGCTTTGTGAGCTTGAGGCTGGAGAATATATTACCGACATGGTGGGACCGTTGGGCAAAGCTACTCACATTGAGAACTTTGGTACAGTTATTTGTGCCGGAGGTGGAGTTGGCGTTGCTCCTATGTTGCCAATTATTGAGGCTATGAAAAAAGCAGGCAACAGGGTAGTATCTGTTATAGCAGCTCGTACAAAAGATTTAATTATTCTGGAACAGCAGGTGCGCGAACATTCGGATGAGGTGATTATTATGACTGATGATGGGTCGTATGGTAATAAGGGGCTGATTACTGATGGTGTAGAAATGGTTGCCAAACGCGAGAAGGTGAATTTTTGTGTTACAATCGGTCCGGCCGTTATGATGAAGTTTGTATCGATTATGACTAAAAAATATGAGATTCCAACTGTTGCTTCGTTAAATACTATAATGGTTGACGGAACAGGTATGTGCGGTGCTTGCAGGGTTACTGTTGGTGGCGAAACTAAATTTGTGTGTATAGATGGGCCCGAATTTGATGCGCACAAGGTAGACTTTGATGAGATGTTGATGCGACTTAATGCTTATAACTGATAATCTTGCAAAATATGAATGAGATATTAAAAATAGAAAGATCTGCTGAGTGGCGTGAAGTTTTACGCAAAAGCATGAAGAATAAAGATCGCATTGCTATACCGAGGGTAAAAATGCCCGAGGTAAGTGCCGAAATACGTAGCAAGACATATGATGAGGTTAATTTAGGTCTGACAGAAGAGTTGGCCGTAAATGAGTCGCACAGGTGTCTCGACTGTGTAGATCCAACATGTATAAGTGGTTGCCCGGTTGAGATTAATATACCTAAATTTATTAAGAATATTGAGCGTGGTGAGTTTCTTGAGGCTGCCAAAACATTAAAGGAAACAAGCGCGTTGCCTGCTGTTTGCGGAAGGGTGTGTCCGCAAGAAAGACAGTGCGAAAACAGCTGTTTTTATACAATCAAGCTAAATAAAGAAGCAGTTGCAATTGGCCATTTAGAGCGTTTTGCAGCCGACTTCGAGAGAGAAAGCGGTAATATATCGATACCTGAAATAAAGCCTTCTAATGGCATAAAAATAGCTGTAGTGGGTTCGGGGCCTGCGGGATTGGCTTTTGCAGGCGACATGGCTAAATTAGGGTATGTTGTTACTGTTTTTGAGGCTTTGCATGAGTTAGGTGGAGTACTTAGGTATGGTATACCTGAATTCAGACTTCCAAATGAAATAGTGGATGTTGAGATTGATGTTTTGAGTAAGATGGGAGTTAATTTTGTAACTAATTGCATTATTGGTAAAACAATATCTCAGGAAGATCTTAAAGAAGAAGGATATAAAGGTATTTTTATTGGTAGTGGTGCAGGTTTGCCAAATTTTATGAATATACCTGGCGAAAATCTTATTGGTGTAATGTCGTGCAATGAGTATCTTACACGTGTAAACCTTATGGGTGCAGGTGATCCTGATAGTGATACTCCAGTATACAAAGGTAAGAATGTAGCTGTTATTGGTGGCGGAAATACTGCCATGGATGCTGTTAGAACTGCCCGTAGACTAGGTGCAGAAAGAGCTGCTATAATTTATCGCAGGTCGGAAGCTGAAATGCCGGCTCGTTTAGAAGAAATTAAACATGCAAAAGAAGAGGGTGTTGAGTTTTTTACTCTTCACAATCCTTTAAGATATGAAGGTGATGAGAAAGGTAGAGTAAAAAGAATGTTGCTTCAGGAGATGGAACTGGGCGAACCGGATCAGTCTGGTAGAAGGCGACCAGTTGCTATTGAGGGTGCAACAAGCTGGATGGAGGTTGACGAGGTTATAGTTAGTGTAGGTGTCTCCCCCAACCCACTTATTCCACAATCGTTTACGGGACTAGAAGTTACTTCGTGGGGCACTATAGTGGTGAATAACGATACTATGCAAACAGCCGACGATTTGATATTTGCTGGTGGCGATATTGTGAGGGGTGGTGCTACTGTAATTCTGGCTATGGGTGATGGCAGGAAAGCAGCAAAATCGATGCATGAGCATTTAACATCTATACGTTAATTATATAAATTGAAAGTTAGGCTATGAAGATATTAGCTGATGCGCATATTCCATATCTAAGGGGGGTAGTTGAACAGTTTGGTGAAGTTGAATATTTGCCGGGCAACCTATTCTCTAAAGAATCTGTTAAAGATAAAGATGCACTTATAGTGCGCACCGTTACTCATTTTGGAGAAGAGATACTTTCGGGTAGCAGTGTTAAGCTTATTTGCTCTGCTACCATTGGGTATGATCATATTGACACGAACTATTGCGATGAAAACAACATTGGCTGGAAAACAGCTCCGGGTTGCAACGCAAATTCGGTGGAGCAATATGTTACGGCATCTTTGCTTTATCTGGCTGATAAGTATAATTTCGATTTAAAGGATAAAACAATTGGTATAGTAGGCGTAGGTAATGTTGGGATGAAGGTTGAACTTGCTTGCAAGAAGCTAGGTATGAATGTTCTGCTAAACGACCCGCCGAGAGAGATAAAAGAGGGTTCAGAAAAGTTTGTGGACTTAGAAACAATAAAGAGAGAGTCTGATATTATAACTTTTCATACACCGCTTGTTAAATCGGGCGATTATAAAACGTTTCATTTAGCAGATGAGGCCTTCTTTAGCGAAGTGTTACGCAAACCATTTATTATTAATGCAGCACGCGGTGGTGTTACTTGCAACAAATCGATCAAGAAAGCAATTGCAGACAACAAAATATCTGGTATTGTTTTAGATTGTTGGGAAAATGAGCCGGAAATAGATAGGGAGTTATTGGAACTGGTTGATATTGCAACGCCTCATATTGCTGGGTATTCACTGGATGGCAAGGTAGCGGGGATGATAATGATATACAAAGCTGTCTGCGAATATTTTGAAGTTAAGCCAGTATTCGAAGAGGAATCATTCTTGCCAGACGCAGATATTGATAAATTGAAAGTGACCGGTGCTGATGATGAGCAGGCGGTTTTAAATGACCTGGTCAGGAAAATATATGATATTAAGAAGGATGATGCAGCTTTGCGAGGTATGCTGGAACTGGAACTGGAAAAGAGGGGAAAGCATTTCAGAAGTCTAAGGAAGAATTATCCGGTTCGCAGAGAATTTAAAAATACCACAATAACTTTAGACAAGGGCTGTGAAC
>CAYZHS010000165.1:0-4523 GCA_964478295.1 uncultured Proteiniphilum sp.
AATAGGCAAAACAATTTCACCTATTTCAGGAGAGGTTGTAAAGCGTCATTACGTAAATGATGTGATTGAAAAAATGAAAGAGTACAGAGAGGGTACCCGCCTGGCAGTACTTACTAATATTGAGTTGCGCAACAACAGAAATTTGAGAGAGCAGCTCGAAATACTTCTTAAAGAAGGCTTTACTCGTGTTGATGTTGGAGAGGAGTTCTTTAGAATTGACGAACTTCTTGAGCAGACCGACCTGCCTGCAGCCGATGAGGTTCTGCTGGTTATAGACCGCTTGTCATGTTCGTCAGACAAATCTTCCGTAAATCGTCTGTCAGATTCTGTGGAGACTGCTTTTCATGAGGGTAACGGAGAGTGTATTACAAGGTTCTGGGGCGAAAACGGAATAGAATCTCATTCATTCTCAAACAGATTTGAAGCAGATGGCATCACTTTTGAGGAACCAACCGAAATGATGTTTAATTTCAACAGTCCCGTTGGAGCTTGCCCTAAATGCGAAGGCTTTGGTAAGATTGTAGGTATTGATGAGAATCTGGTTATCCCCGACAAGAGTCTATCTGTGCTGGAAGAGTGTGTAAAGTGCTGGAAGGGCGATAAAATGAGTGAATGGAAAAAATACTTTGTTACTAATGCTTATAAGGTAGATTTCCCCATTCATCGTGCATACTACGACTTAACCGAAGATGAGAAAAACATACTATGGAATGGCAGGCACGATATGGATATTTACGGCATCAACGACTTTTTCGAGATGCTCGAGAAAAACCTATACAAGATTCAAAATCGTGTGATGCTGGCGCGCTATAGGGGTAAAACCGACTGTACGCTGTGCAAGGGTGCACGATTAAAGCCGGAGGCCTTATATGTAAAGGTTGCAGGCAAATCTATTACAGAATTGGTTGTTATGCCTATATCTGAACTAAAGGAATTTTTCAAAAACATCAATTTAGATGAAACTGATAGAGCTATAGCAAAAAGATTGCTTATTGAGATTAACAGCAGAATACAGTTTTTACTTGACGTTGGACTAAGCTACCTAACACTCAACCGGATCTCTAATACTCTCTCGGGAGGGGAGAGCCAGCGCATTAATCTTGTATCTTCTCTTGGCAGCAGTCTGGTGGGCTCTCTATACATACTTGATGAGCCTAGTATTGGTCTCCACTCCAGGGATACCGATCTTTTAATTCATGTTCTGAAAGAGTTGAGAGATATTGGCAACACTGTGGTTGTGGTTGAGCATGACGAAGAGATTATAAGGGCAGCTGATTATATAATCGATATTGGACCTAAAGCCGGAAGGTTTGGGGGTGAGGTGGTTTATCAGGGAAATGTAGCTGAAATGGAAAAGAACAGCGACAGTTTTACGGTAAAATATCTAACCGGCGAGGAGCAGATTGAAGTTCCTAAAGTTCGCCGCAAATGGAACAATTTTATTGAGGTGAAGGGGGCAAGGCATAATAATCTGAAGAATATCGACGTAAAGTTCCCTTTAAACATAATGACTGTTGTTACCGGAGTAAGTGGTTCAGGGAAGTCATCGCTGGTTAATGATGTCTTTTATAATGCTTTGCATCATAAATATACTGGAGGAGCGCTTGAGAGAGTGGACTTTAATGGTATTTCGGGCGACATAAAACTGGTTGAATGGATAGAGTTTGTAGATCAAAATCCGCTTGGTAAATCATCTCGCTCAAATCCTGTTACTTACCTTAAAGCTTATGATGAGATCAGAAAACTTTATGCTGCTCAGCCACTATCTAAACAACTGAATTTTACACCTTCGCACTTCTCATTCAACATTGAGGGTGGACGATGCGAAGAGTGTAAAGGTGATGGCACTATAACTGTTGAGATGCAGTTTATGGCAAATATAGAACTGGAGTGCGAATCGTGTCATGGCAAACGTTTCTCGCCCGAAGTGCTTGAGATTGAGTATGAGGGACGAAACATCTACGACATACTTGAAATGACAGTAACTGAGGCTTTAGAATTTTTCAAATCAAAGAAGGGTACTACAGAAAAGAAGATAGTAAAAAAGATTCAACCACTTGAGGATGTGGGATTGGGATATTTAAAACTGGGACAACCTTCTTCTACTCTATCTGGGGGTGAAAATCAACGTGTGAAACTTGCCTTTAACTTGGGTGAGGAGAAGTCTAAACCAACTATATTTATTTTTGATGAACCAACAACAGGACTCCATTTTCATGATATAAAAACATTGCTTAAAGCCTTTAATTCACTTATCGACAGGGGGCACACCATTATCATAATAGAACACAATATGGATGTTATTAAGTGCGCCGACTACATCATAGATATTGGCCCGGAAGGAGGAAATGCAGGTGGTTATATTGTTTGTGAAGGAACGCCAGAGCAAATAGTAAAATGCAGCCAGTCGCACACTGGTCGTTTTCTTAAAGATAAACTAAAGACTTAATGCATTTTTCGACTATACTTTGGCCGTACCATCTCCTGACCCTCCTCATATTTATACATAGTTAATACGGAGTTAATAGGGAGTTGGTAAGGAGTTGTTATAAACAAAAATCAGGACGATACAATACATACATACATACAGGTTGCTGAGATGTAACTTTTTCTCAAAATATATTTCGAAAGATCCAATAAGAAAATACAAGTATAAGAACTATAAGAGCCGACCATCTGCCAAAAAAGAAATTAGTTATGCCTGGATGTCGTGCTTGTCCTCCAAAATATTGTAGATAAATTCCCAGAAAGATATAAGGCAACGCAATAACCATAAAAGCATTGTATCTAAAGGCAGATGTAAAATTGAGATGTAACAGCTGATGAATTGCTCTTTGCGAACCGCAACCCGGACATTCTAATCCTGTGGCTAATAAAAAAGGACATTTTGGAAACAGTGAGTGAGTTTCGGGATCTAGTTTAAATAAAACATATAGTGCTGCTATTAAAACTAATGTAATAGCAGCACCCATTATAAGTTTAAAGCTTTTATTAGAAGTTGTAGCCACTTGCGTTGTTCTCGATTATATTTTCAAGATAACCAGGTACATTTCCAGTAAACATCAACACCATCCAGACAACTAAATAGAGCAAGCCGGCTCCTACTGCAATGAGAGTCCAAGTTTTTGCTTTTCTGGCAGATGCCTCAGCCTCATCATACCTCTTGTTGTAATAGAGGGAGTCAACCCGGGCAGCATAAACAATACCCACTACACCAAATGGGATGCAACATAAAACTGTTGCAACAATTGACTGCCACAGCCAATTTGAAGGCTTCAATGGTGGTAGATCATCATTTATTGTATTATAACCATCTTCAGATGGAGTTACAGGTATAGCTGGCGGAGTTTCACCGTAGCTGTCAGAACGATTGTTTTCTTCGTATGGATCTTCCATTTCAAATGCTAATTTTAATTAAATATATCAATTGTAAATATTTCTGTGTATTACATGTCGATTAAATCACCAACACCTGTTAAACTTAAACCAAGCAGTCCGAAAATCACTATAAGTGTAATGATAATTAAAATTACCCACGCTATGAATATCCAAAGTGTAATTTTTGTCCATCTGCCGGCAGAAAGAGAGGCCTCTTCTGAAGCTTTGTATTCGCCCCTGCCGTAAAACGAATCTACCTGAGCAGCATATACAATTGCAATTATACCGATAAGACTTAGAAAACTTCCACAAAATGCAAAAGGGAGTAGTGTTACCAGAAGAGACTCAATTAACCACGACTTTGGCTTCGCTGCATATACAGGAGGTTCTTGCTTTACCTCTGAATAGTGTCTGTTAGTTGAGGTATATTGTATTTCAAACATATACTTCAGCTCCTCTACTTCATCAGCTCTTTTCCACTGCTCCATTCCTTGTGTCCATACCAGAGTATCACGCCTGATACTTTCTAACTTAAGCTCCTCGGGCGAGAAGGTGCCCCTCTGCTTGCCTGTGGCATCAATATAAAAATAGCGATTCATAGAAATGTGTTTTTATTTGTAATAACTTGAATCAATTTGAATACGTCGGATAACTTGTTTATTTTCATCATTATAAACATATTCGATGGAGACATTGTTTTCTTTAAAGAAAAACAATTGGGGGTTTGTATTAAACTCCTGTTTAATATTTTCTTTCAAAGAGCCTTCTACAACATTTATAAGAGAATCGGCATTCTGAGTATTTAAAACAGTGTAGTTATACTGAAACAGATTATCGGTTGTGACTGCAGCACTATCAAAACGTGTAAAATGATCTAACATTACCGGTGCCGACTCATTGAGATTGATTGCCATCTCATTAAGCTTCTTGTTTATGGCCTGCTTTTCTGAATCACATTGAGTGAACAATACTGTAATTAGAATGATACTTAGTATCAATAAAGATTTTCTCATTGTTTTATTTTAATATACAAATATAAAAAAGTTTTCAAGAACATTTATAAAGAAAAGTAATTTGGCAGAATGTCTCACGACATCCTGCCAAACATGTTAACCTTAAATCTAATACTATTATGAAAAAACCAC
>CAYZHS010000166.1:0-1238 GCA_964478295.1 uncultured Proteiniphilum sp.
TTTTGAGTTCCGCCTGTAGCAAAAATATTATATCCATTCTTCTTTAAAAGCCTGCATGCATCCAGCAAATCTACTTTAGATTTAGTTCCACCCGACGATACCATAATATTCTTTTTAGGCACTCTATAACCCACCGATAGCATTGATGTAAGCAGAGCGTCATCAAAATGCTCTCCAATTGCGCCAACCTCACCCGTAGAAGCCATATCCACACCAAGTACGGGGTCGGCTTTCTGCAATCTGGTAAATGAAAACTGCGGAGCCTTTATTCCCACGTAGTCGAGATCAAAAGCCGACTTCTCGGGCTTCTCCACATCAATGTTAAGCATTACTTTAGTTGCCAGCTCTATAAAGTTTATCTTCAGCACCTTAGACACAAAGGGTTGCGATCTTGATGCTCTTAAATTACACTCAATTACCTTAATATCATTATCTTTTGCCAGAAATTGTATGTTAAAGGGACCGGTAATATTTAATGCTTTTGCAATTTCGCGTGTTATCTGTTTTATTCTTCTAACAGTTTGCACATATATCTTTTGTGCAGGAAACAGAATGGTTGCGTCGCCCGAATGTACACCGGCAAACTCCACATGTTCTGAGATAGCATATACAATAAGTTCGCCATCTTTTGCAACTGCATCCATCTCTATCTCCTTGGCATCTTCAATAAACTCAGATACTACAACCGGATATTTGCTAGATACTTCTGTTGCCAGAGTAAGAAAGCGCTCCAATTCGCTGTTATTTGAGCATACGTTCATTGCCGCACCCGATAGCACATAAGATGGTCTTACAAGAAGAGGAAAGCCCACTTCATCAACAAACTTATATATGTCATTGAGCGTTGTGAGTTCTCTCCATTTTGGCTGGTCTATTTTCATCTTATCAAGCATTGATGAGAACTTATGTCTATCCTCTGCATTATCAATACTTTTTGCTGATGTACCAAGAATGTTAACTCCTGCTTTATCGAGCTTTATGGCAAGATTATTAGGAATCTGCCCCCCTACCGAAAGAATAACCCCGTGAGGGTTTTCCAAATCGATAATATCCATAACCCTCTCGTGCGAAAGCTCATCGAAATACAACCTGTCGCACATATCATAATCTGTTGATACTGTCTCCGGATTATAGTTTATCATTACAGCCCTGTAACCCTCTTTGCGAACAGTGTTAAGAGCGTTTACAGAGCACCAGTCGAACTCCACCGAAGAGCCAATTCTGTAAGCTCCCGATCC
>CAYZHS010000166.1:1248-4517 GCA_964478295.1 uncultured Proteiniphilum sp.
GCCAAGCACAATCACCGATTTGTGATCGCCCGTATACTCAACATCATTTTCCTCTCCATTGTATGTTAGAAACAGATAATTAGTATGAGCAGGATATTCTGCAGAGAGTGTGTCAATTTGCTTCACCACAGGTGTTATTCCATTTCTCTTTCTATAGTCACGAATTGCGAGTAGACTATTATCATCGGCCTTATCCTTAAATAGTGCTCTGGCAACCTGAAAATCTGAAAAACCCTGTTGTTTTGCTAACTTTAGCTTATTGTTGAAATCAATTGTTCTTTCGTTTATTGCTGTATCGTGCAACTCCCTATTCATATCTTTTATAATTGATTCTATCAGATTTGAATCGAGTTCTTCGAGTGTCTCAGCAGTATCTACTATATTTCTTAGTTTATAAAGAAACCAACGGTCTATTTTTGTGAGATCGTGTATTTGATCAACGGTGTAACCCTGTCTGAAAGCTTTACTAATAACAAAAATACGCTGATCTGTTGGCTCCCTAAGCTCTTTATCTATGTCATCAATTTTCAGCTCTTTATTCTCAACAAACCCATGCATGCCAAGTCCAATCATACGGAGACCCTTTTGAATTGCCTCTTCAAAGGTTCTTCCAATAGACATAATCTCACCAACCGACTTCATACTCGAACCAATCTGTTTTGATACGCCGCTAAATTTACCTAAGTCCCAGCGTGGTATCTTTACAACTATATAGTCTAATGCAGGCTCAAAAAAGGCGCTTGTTGTTTTTGTAACAGAGTTTTTAAGATCAAACAGTCCCATACCCAACCCAAGCTTTGCCGCAACAAATGCTAGTGGATATCCGGTTGCTTTAGAAGCCAGAGCCGACGATCGGCTGAGCCTTGCGTTTACCTCAATAACCCTGTAGTCCTCAGATTCAGGATGGAGTGCATATTGCACATTACACTCGCCCACAATACCAATATGCCTTACAATCTTAATTGCCAATTCGCGCAGTTTGTGATACTCTGAGTTGGTGAGCGTTTGAGATGGTGCTACAACAATACTCTCGCCCGTGTGTATACCTAGAGGGTCGAAGTTTTCCATATTACATACAGTAATACAGTTATCGAATCTGTCGCGCACAACCTCATATTCAACCTCTTTCCACCCTTTAAGCGATTTCTCTATTAAAAGCTGATTAGAGTAGTTAAATGCTTTCTCAGTCAACTCTCTCAGTTCGCTGCTATTGTCGCAAAAGCCCGATCCTAATCCTCCAAGAGCATAAGCTGCTCTTACAATTACCGGATAGCCAAGATCTTTGGCAGCCCTTAGTGCACTTTCGGTGTCAGATACTGCAACACTGCTTATTGTTTTAACATCAATCTCATCTAACTTTTTTACAAAAAGCTCTCTGTCCTCAGTATCCATTATTGCTCTAACGGGTGTACCAAGAACTTCTACATTATATTTTTCTAAAACTCCCGATTCGTATAGTTGTACTCCGCAATTAAGTGCGGTTTGTCCACCAAATGCCAATAAAATACCATCGGGCTTTTCACGTGCTATTACTTTTTCTACAAAATATGGTGTAACCGGCAAAAAATAAATCTTATCTGCCACTCCTTCTGAGGTTTGCACTGTGGCAATATTAGGATTTATGAGTATAGTTTCTATACCCTCCTCTTTCAATGCTTTAAGTGCCTGCGAGCCAGAATAATCGAACTCACCTGCTTCACCAATTTTTAACGCACCTGATCCGAGAATGAGTGCTTTTTTTATATTCTTGTCTATCATTCGCATCTTGTTATTAAATCATAAACCACTTAGCCATTTACTAATTTTGCAAACTCTTCGAAGAAGAAGCGAGTGTCTGTAGGACCGCCTGCTGCCTCGGGGTGAAACTGCACTGAGTAGAATGGTTTTGTTTTATGTCTTATTCCCTCGTTTGTATTGTCGTTCATATTTTCAAACCAAGGCTCCCAATCATTGCCTAAGAGCGATTCGTCGACGGCATAACCGTGGTTTTGAGAAGTAATAAAGCATTGATTACTGCCTACCCTGCGTACTGGCTGATTGTGACTTCTATGGCCATACTTTAGCTTGTATGTTGATGCTCCTGCCGCTTTAGAGAGCAGCTGATTTCCCATGCAAATGCCAAATACAGGCAATTCCTTTTTCAACGCTTCTCTTATATTATTAACTGTTGTAGTGCAGTGATCGGGATTACCCGGACCGTTTGATATCACTAGTCCATCATAATCTATTGTATTGAAGTTGTAGTTCCAGGGTACTCTTATTACTTTCAATCCCTGTTTAACCAGTTCACGTATTATGTTTAACTTAGTACCACAATCTACAAGAACAACTTTTTTGCTGCCTTCGCCATATTCTATAACCTCTTTGCAGCTAACTTCTGCAACTAAATTATATTTATCGGGATTATAAAATTCCTCTTTGCCATTTGCCGAAGTCTCTGAATCTTCGCCTATCACAATTCTACCCAACAACGACCCCTTTTCTCTTATTATTTTGGTAAGCATGCGCGTGTCTATACCAAATATTCCAGGCACATTCTCCTCCTTCAGCCAGTCGCCTAAACTTTTTGCAGCATTCCAATGTGAGTATTGAGGTGAATAGTCCTGTACAATTAAACCGGACAGGTGTATACGGTTAGATTCAAAAAAATCGGAAACTCCGTCTGTTTCGCTATTAGCAGGAACTCCGTAATTTCCGATTATTGGATATGTTAGTAATAAAATTTGTCCTTTGAAGGAGGGGTCTGTTAAGCTTTCGGGATAACCTGCCATTGCAGTACTGAAAACAACCTCTCCCGATGATGGCCTTTCGGCTCCAAATGACTGACCTTGAAAAACTATTCCGTTTTCTAGGATCAATCGCACCGGTAAAACTCTCTGCATAAGTGAGTGTAATATTAATTTGATTTGATACCCTATGATATTAGGACACAAAGATAGAAAAAAATATTTGAAGAATTGGCACCTTGTATAATTAATTATAGTTCCATAATATTGCACTTAAACACTGGTGTCATTTCTAAAACATCCTCTTACCTTTTATATACTTTTACGTACCAACTCCTGACCCTCCTCATAAATTTATGATGTGGATATGTAGTGGATATGAAGTGGTATTGAAGAGGCTACGGAGATGGTAGGTAGTTTCGTCATATCATTTAGATAAAATGCTAATTATATATCTTACTAATCAGAATAAATTATATTTTAATGATTACTTACTAATTATATATATATATTTGCAGTCAGTAACAATTTATTATATAACTG
>CAYZHS010000167.1:0-4497 GCA_964478295.1 uncultured Proteiniphilum sp.
AATACTCCAGTACTCCTTTTCGCATTTGGCTCTGTGTATTCTCTATATTCATATAATAATCTTTTACTAATCAAACTATAAATTGACGATACAAATATACACTTAGCATGGTATTATGCAATACAAAGTACCATACAAAACTATATATTTATCTATATTTAACAACAACATATAGTCAAATGAAGCTTAATTATCATTATTTAACCGTATTGTATAATTATACAATCATTTTATATTGTTGATGTAAATAGTAAGGTTCAAAATCATTATTTTTTGTAAGTTTGCAACAGATTAAACTTCAGTTATGTCATTAAAAGGTAAACACATAGTTTTAGGAATTAGCGGAAGCATAGCTGCTTACAAATCGGCTGTACTTACACGACTATTAATTAAGAAGGGTGCAGAAGTTCAAATTGTAATAACTCCCGCAGGTAAAGAATTTATAACTCCGGTAACACTCTCTGCCCTATCGGGAAGACCTGTAATTAGTGAGTTCTTTGCATCAGGTGATGGTACCTGGCATAGCCATGTGGATCTTGGACTTTGGGCCGACCTCATGCTTATTGCTCCCGCAACTGCTTCTACACTAGGCAAAATGGCAACCGGTATTGCAGACAATATGCTTATCACTACTTACCTCTCTATGAAGGCTCCTGTTTTTGTTGCACCTGCAATGGATCTTGATATGTTCAGGCACGTAACCACACAGCGCAATATTCAACAATTGAAGAATGACGGAGTAAACATTATTGATCCCGGAGAGGGCGAACTTGCCAGTCACCTTCTTGGTAAAGGCAGAATGGAAGAGCCTGAGAATATAGTTTCAATTCTTGAAGAGCACTTCAGTTCGGAACAAGATTTACTTAAAAAAAAAATAGTAGTAACAGCGGGTCCAACTTACGAAAAGATTGATCCGGTTAGATTTATAGGCAACTATTCGTCAGGCAAAATGGGCTTCGCAATTGCCCATGAGTGCGCAATGCGTGGAGCAGAAGTAACCCTTATAACCGGTCCAACAAGTCAAACCACCAATCACCCAAACATTAAAAGGATAGATGTAGAGTCCGCCTTGCAGATGTGTGAAGCTTCTCTTAAGCTCTTTCCTGAGATGGATATTGCAATTCTTTCGGCTGCTGTAGCCGATTATCGTCCAACACTACAAGAGGTTGATAAAATAAAAAGAAACGACAAGGAGGATATTACCATAACACTTACTCCCAATCCAGATATTGCAGCTTCATTAGGTAAGATTAAAACAAGCAGTCAAACCATTGTTGGGTTTGCTCTTGAAACTAACGACGAGGAAAACAACGCTATAAAGAAGATAGAGAAGAAGAACTTCGACTTCATAGTACTTAACAGTCTAAATGATACTGGGGCAGGGTTTGGTGTAGATACAAACAAGATAAGTATAATCTCTAAAGAGGGTGTTAAAACTACTTTCCCGCTAAAATCAAAAACAGAAGTTGCCAAAGATATAGTCAACACCACAATAAGTAACAAAAACAACGTATCGGGATAATAATAACTGTTATAACGACAAAACCACATATAATGAGACTTTTGAGAATTTTACTTCTATTTACAACAATATATTTATCTGCAACCTTAACATCCTTCACTCAAACTTACAGATATCCTGTAACTATACCACCTGCGCTGAGTGGGGGTTTTGGCGAACTCAGAAGTAATCATTTTCATTCGGGCATCGACTTTAAAACAGAACAGGTGGTAAATAAGCCAGTAGTAGCTATAGAAGATGGATATGTTTCGAGAATTAGTGTTGCCCCGGGGGGTTATGGACTTGCACTTTACATTACACACCCCTCCACAGGTCACACCAGTGTATATGCACATCTAAACAGCTTTTCGAAAGAAATTGCAGAGTGGGTAAAGAAAAGGCAGTATGAACAGGAAAGATTCAATGTAAACCTTTTCCCGGGTGAAGGCACACTACCTGTAAAGCGTGGTCAACAAATTGCACTAAGCGGCAATACTGGCAGTTCAGGCGGTCCGCATCTTCATTTTGAAATAAGAGATACAAGAAGCGAACATCCACTCGATGCACTTGAATATTTATCTCCCATAAGCGATAGTAGGAAACCCGACTTAAGAGGGATTGCTTTATATCCAATTAGAAGTAAAGGTGTGGTAAATGGAAGCGATAAACCAATGCGTATGAATATCAGCAAGGATGCTAATGGTAATCCTATGGCTCCTGGAAGAACTATTAACGCTTGGGGACGAATTGGTGTGGGGGTAAAGGCATACGACCTCATGAATGGTCAGAACAATATTTATGGTGTGAAGCATATCCGGCTTTTTGTAGACAATAGCCTGGTTTTTAGCAGCACAATCAACCGTTTCTCATTCAACAATACACGAATGCTAAACTCTTTTGTTGATTTTGAGGACTGGAAAACTGCCCGCTCTTTTTATATGAAGTCGTTTATCGAACCGGGCAACACCCTACCCTTTTATAATTCAGTTAATAATGGATATATCGATATAAACGAAGAGAGGGAATATAATTTAAGATATGAACTTGAAGATCATTACGGAAATAAACTGACCTACAACTTCAAGATAAATGGAGTAAATCAATCAATCCCAACGCAGCCCGAATGCAATAACTTCATGACGTGGAACCTAAACAACACATTTATTGATATGGGATTCACCATTTCAATTCCAAGTGGCAACCTATACTCCAGCTTCTGTTTCGAATATGACAAAACTCAAAACAGCAAATACTTCTCAGATGTACATCAAATAAACAACACTCCTGTTCCACTTCACAACAGTGCCGATGTTTGGATAAAACTAAACACCGACACTCTTGACAACAGGCAAAACTACGGAGTTGTAAGAATCAACAGTAATGGCTCTGAAAGTTGGGTGGGAGGAGAATACAACCAGGGTGGCTTATCACTTTCTATAAGAGAATTAGGCGACAAATATGCTGTTACTGCCGATAAAACAGTCCCAACAATAACTCCTCTCACACCTGAGAATTGGGCAAGTCAAAAAAGAATCAGAATAAGGTTAAGCGACAATATGAGCGGAATTTCTTCTTTCAGAGGAGAGATTAATGGAAAGTTTGTACTGTTTACACACGACTCAAAATCTACTGTCTACACATATAATTTTGATGATGAGCGATTGACCAAAGGTGAAAAACAGACACTCATTTTCACTGCCACTGATGGTGCAGGCAATAGTAGTAGCTATAGTTATACATTTAACTACTAACTATGTAGATCTCAAAAAACATTAAATTGACAAAAGCTCACAACTAAACCTTGATATATAAAACTATAATATCAAAAAGGCTTAGGAGGTTGTGAGCCCCAAAGTCTCTTTCACAAGAGCAATCTCTCTTTCGCTTCCGGTGTGCTTTCCCTCCACATCCGAGAGCTTCACACACTCCTGCCACTCCTCTTTGGCTGTCATCTTACACCTAAAAAGCTTCATTACAATATTCATACTCTTAATATTATAACCAACATCATTTGTAAGATTAGTGCCAATACCAAAAGTAGCACCAATACGATTACCACAATAATCCTTTATTTGAATTGCCTTATCAACATTCAGACTATCAGAAAACACTATATATTTAAGTCGCGGGTCAACTTTAAGCTCCTCATACCTTTTTATAGCTTTGTCTACAAACATAAACGGATCGCCACTATCATGCCTCAAGCTAGTGAACAATGCCGCATGCTTTTTGCTGAAGTTACGCAGAAAAATATCAGTTGTATATGTATCAGTAAGCACAGTGCCAAGATCACCATCATACACATTAATCCAATCCTCCATAGACATATAGTTGGCCATCTTATATCCATATATCGAACCATGAAACTGTACCCACTCATGAGGGTGAGTACCCGACACACTTAAATTATGCTTATAAGCCATATAAACGTTGCTAGTGCCATAAAGACTACCTCCTGCATACTCCTTCAAAAGTTCAGTTACCCTATCCTCCACATCGAAGCTAAACCTTCTCCTCATACCAAAAAGAGAGAAAGTTATTCCATGCTCTTTCATCTTCATAGCCTTCTCAATGGCAGCACTCTCCATATACTCCTTATCTGGATGCTTACCGGTAATTCTAAAAAACAACTCAGAAACAGTTGCCAGAATAGGAGTCTCCCATAGAGTCACTCTGTATAGCAATCCACTTGCCTTAATCTTCAGCTTTCCACCCTCCATGCTAATCTCAAGCTCCGACGAATCGAACCTGAAACCTTTCAGGAAATCGATATATGTAGGTGGTAAATATGGCATATTCTTCCTCACAAACTTCTCCTCATCCTTAGTAAGAGAGAGCTCCGACATCCTGTTAAGCTCATCTCTAAGCATGATATCAAAACCCTCAGGAAAATCTTCGTTTGCCCTGTCAACAAACTCAAACTCCCCAAATGCTCTGGGGAATAGCTTTGAATAAGCGTAACTTGTGGTAAACTTATATAGGTCCGTATCGAGAAT
>CAYZHS010000168.1:0-2549 GCA_964478295.1 uncultured Proteiniphilum sp.
CATTTTTGTTTCGGGCGGACCGATGGAGGCGGGCAAAATTGGCGATGAGCAGGTCGACCTGATTAATGCAATGATAGAATCGGCCGACGAGAATGTATCTGACGAACGGGTTGCTCAGCTCGAGGTATCTGCTTGTCCCACTTGCGGCTCATGCTCGGGTATGTTCACAGCCAATTCAATGAATTGTTTGAATGAGGCAATCGGACTGGCTCTTCCGGGCAACGGAACTATAGTTGCAACTCACAAAAATCGCAAGGAGTTGTTCATCAAGGCTGCCAGACAGATTGTAAGAAATGCCGAGAGGTACTATTTCGAGGGCGACGAGAGTGTGCTTCCTCGTAATATTGCAACTCGCGATGCTTTTCTTAATGCAATGACTCTCGATATTGCTATGGGGGGATCAACAAATACTATCCTTCACACACTTGCAATTGCGCATGAGGGTAAGGTTGAGTTTAACCTCGATGATATAGATCAGCTTTCGCGCCGTGTGCCTTGTGTTTGCAAGGTAGCACCCAACTCCACAAAATATCACATACAAGATGTTAATCGTGCCGGTGGTATAATGGGTATACTTAAAGAGCTGGCCGATGCAGGATTGCTCAATACTTCGGTTTACAGAGCCGACGGGCTCACTCTGGCCGAGGCAATAGATAAATACAACATAACTAAAGAGGTTGTTGATGAGGATGCGCAAAACATCTATTCATCTGCACCGGGCAACAGATATAATCTTGTAATGGGGTCGCAAGACTCTGTTTACAAGGAGCTCGACAGCGACAGGCAGAATGGTTGCATTCGCAGTGTTGAAGATGCTTATACAAAAGATGGGGGACTAGCCATTCTTAAGGGTAATATTGCCTTAAATGGTTGTGTGGTTAAAACTGCAGGTGTTGATGAGAGCATCTGGAAGTTCACCGGCAAAGCCAAAGTGTTTCACTCGCAAGATGATGCCTGCATGGGTATTCTAAAAAACGAGGTTGTTGCGGGCGATGTGGTGGTTATTCAGTATGAGGGACCAAAAGGTGGACCGGGCATGCAGGAGATGCTTTATCCCACTTCTTATATCAAAGCAAAGCATCTTGGCGAGAAGTGTGCACTTATTACCGATGGCCGGTTCTCGGGTGGTACATCCGGCTTATCCATCGGTCACATCTCACCCGAAGCTGCTGCAGGCGGCAATATTGCACTGGTAAGAGATGGCGATACAATAGAAATAGATATTCCAAATCGATCTATCAATTTAATGATTAGCGATGAGGAGCTTAACAATAGAAGAACTGAGGAGTTGGCCAAGGGCGAAAATGCGTTTAAACCTTTGCGCGAAAGAGCTGTTTCTCAGGCATTACAGGTCTATTCACACTTTGTGAGTTCGGCCGATAATTTAATTTTCAAATCAAAAGAGTTTATTATGAACAAAGATATTCAAACTCATGCAAAAACTACCTCTTCTGCTAAAAATGAAGAGGGTGTAACCGAGATTCTGCAAGGTAGCGAAATACTAATACGTTCATTACTGGCCGAAGGTGTCGACACCATGTTTGGCTACCCCGGAGGAGCAATTATGCCCGTATTTGATGCGCTGTACGATCATAAAGATGAAATCAGACACATCCTGGTTCGCCATGAGCAGGGTGCAGTACATGCTGCTCAGGGCTACTCAAGAGTGTCCGACAAGGTGGGCGTGGCATTAGTCACATCCGGTCCCGGCGCCACAAACACCGTCACCGGAATAACCGATGCAATGATGGACAGCACCCCACTGGTGGTAATATCGGGTCAGGTTGCATCAAGTCTGCTTGGTTCAGATGCCTTTCAGGAGGCCGATGTTATTGGAGTTACTCTGCCAATCACAAAATGGGCCTATCAGGTGAGACGAGTAGAGGATATCGCATGGGCAGTATCAAGAGCATTTTACATCGCTTCAAGCGGTCGCCCCGGCCCAGTTTTGCTCGATATTGCAAAAGATGCACAGATAAACAGTTGTGAGTATTCTTATAAGAAAACCGACTTCCTTCGCAGCTATCAGCCTAAGCCTAAGGTTGAGCCCGATAAAATTGCCGAGGCGGCAGAAATTATCAACAATGCCAAAAAGCCGTTTGCACTGGTGGGGCAGGGTGTGGTTTTAGGTAACGCCGAAGAGGAGGTTAAGCAGCTTCTCGAGAAATCAGATATCCCTTTCGGCTCCACTATACTCGGACTCTCTGCAATGCCCACCAATCATCCTCTAAACTTTGGTATGCTGGGTATGCATGGTAATGTTGCACCTAATATGATGACCAACGAGTGCGATGTGCTTATTGCCATCGGTATGCGTTTTGACGATAGGGTAACGGGCGATCTTAAAACTTATGCCAAACAGGCTAAAGTTATTCATTTTGATATCGATCCTGCCGAGATTGATAAGAATGTGAAGACAACCGTTGGTGTTGTTGGCGATGTTAAACAGACAGTGCCTCTGGTTACTCAGCAGCTGCAGGTAACAACAAGAGGCGAGTGGATTGCTCAGTTCGAACCATATGTGAAGAAAGAGTACGATTCTGTTATCA
>CAYZHS010000168.1:2559-4494 GCA_964478295.1 uncultured Proteiniphilum sp.
GAGAGATAAAGATGGGCGAGGTGGTAAATAAAGTTACCGAAGCCACAGGCAACAAGGCCATTTGCGTAACCGATGTGGGTCAGCACCAGATGATGAGCACACGCTATTTTAAATATACGCAGTCGCGCAGCATGGTTACGTCGGGCGGACTAGGCACTATGGGCTTTGGACTTCCTGCCGGAATTGGTGCTAAGTATGGTGCGCCCAACAGAACAGTTTGTATATTTGTTGGTGATGGTGGTCTGCAGATGACTATGCAGGAGTATGGCACTATCATGGAGTATGATCTTGATGTTAAGATTATTCTGCTCAACAACAACTATCTGGGCATGGTGCGTCAGTGGCAGGAGTTGTTCTTCCAGGAGCGTTATTCCGAAACGCATCTTAAGAACCCCGATTTCATTAAAGTTGCAGATGCTTATAACATAAAGGGACGCAAAGTTACACGCCGCGAAGAGCTCGATGATGCTATCAAAGAGATGCTTAATCATAAGGGAGCCTTTTTGCTAGAGGTGGTTGTTGAAACAAAAGGAATGGTTTATCCAATGGTGCCTGCCGGCGGATGTGTTACCAATATACTGCTTGGCAATGGTAATACATTGTAATATAGCTCATACGTTAACTATTTTCAATTAATAAATCAGCAGAGATGAACGAAAACAAAACATTATATACCATCACAATATTCTCAGAGAATACGGTGGGCGTGCTAAATCAAATAAGCACTATATTCACACGCAGGCAGTTAAACATAGAAACACTCTCAGTATCGCCCTCAGCAATAGCAGGCATTCACAAGTTCACCATCACCACCTTCTCAAGCCACGAGGAGGTGCTCAAAAAGCTGGTGCGTCAGATAGATAAGCGGGTAGATATACTTAAGGCCTACTATAATACCGACGAAGATCTGGTTTACCAAGAGCTGGCACTATATAAGCTATCTACCGAAAAAGTTATGGAGCACGGGTCGGTTGAGTATCTTGTAAGAAAGTACAATATAAGGGTGCTGGAGATTACGAGCGACTGCATAGTGTTTCTCAAGGCGGGTCATTATGCCGAAACGCAGGGTCTCTTCGAAGAGCTTGCCGATAAAATAGGGGTGCTTCAGTTTGTGCGTTCTGGTAGAATTGCAATTACTAAATCGAAGGTTGAGCGACTTAGCGATATGTTGTCGAAGCTGGAGGTTGAGAGTTTGCAATCGATAGAGTAAATAATATTATTATCAATCATAAAATAGAAGTTTTAAATTTATAATTAAACCTGTCTCAAAAGCCTTTTTTATATAGGTTGATGGGGGATAAAAGTTTTCAAATATGGCAAAAATGAATTTTGGCGGTGTAGAAGAGAATGTAGTTACCCGCGATGAGTTTCCGTTAGCAAAAGCTCAGGAGGTGATGAAAGATGAGGTAATTGCCGTTATAGGCTATGGCGTGCAAGGTCCGGGGCAGTCGTTAAACCTACGCGACAACGGCTTCAACGTTATCGTGGGTCAGCGCAAAAATAGCAAGTCGTGGGATAAAGCCGTTGCCGATGGATGGGTGCCCGGCCAAACACTCTTCGAAATTGAGGAGGCTTGCGAGCGTGGCACAGTTATTCAGTATCTGCTTTCAGATGCTGCACAGATACAGTTGTGGGACACAGTAAAGAAACATCTTACCCCCGGTAAGGCACTCTATTTCTCACACGGATTTGGTATTACCTACAAAGAGCGCACAGGCATTATACCCCCTGCCGATGTAGATGTTATCCTTGTTGCACCAAAAGGTTCAGGCACAAGTCTGCGCACCATGTTTCTCGAAGGCAGAGGCTTAAATTCGAGCTATGCAATCTTCCAGGACGCAACTGGTCGCGCATTCGAAAGAGTAGTATCACTTGGCATCGGCGTTGGTTCGGGCTACCTGTTCGAAACCGATTTCAAACGTGAGGTGTTTTCAG
>CAYZHS010000169.1:0-4490 GCA_964478295.1 uncultured Proteiniphilum sp.
TGGCAGTTAAAGATGTGAGAACAGGGCTACGATCAATTCGCCACATTGCCAAAGAGGATGAGCATGGTAAATCTTATTATTTTGAAGTAAACGGAATGCCGATATTTGCTAAAGGCACAAACTATATACCAGGTGAGATATTTACTCACAAGCAAGATGCTGAATTTTACGAAACGCTTTTTGATAATATCTCAGGTGCCAACATGAACATGGTTCGTGTTTGGGGAGGTGGAATTTATGAGAATGAAGAGTTTTATCGTCAAGCCGACGAGAGAGGTATTCTTGTATGGCAGGATTTTATATTTGGTTGCACAGCATACCCTTCAGATGATTTCTTTCTCGATAATGTAAAACAAGAGGCTGTATACAATATCAAAAGATTAAGAAATTATGCTTCACTTGCCTACTGGTGTGGAAATAACGAGGTGCTGGAGGGACTGAACTATTGGGGTTGGAGAAAGGATGTAAACGATGAGATAATGGACCAGTGGTTTAAGGGGTACGACAAAACATTCAGAAACCTGCTGCCTTCGCTTGTTGAGGAGTTTGATGGTACACGCAGCTATGTGCATGGATCGCCCGACCTGGCCAACTGGGGCAGGCCCGAACTGTTTAACACGGGTGATGTACACGACTGGGGTTTATGGTACGGCGAACTTCCTTTTGAGGCTTTGGCCGACAGGCTTCCCCGATTTGCAAGTGAGTTTGGGTTTCAATCTTTCCCGGAAATGAAAACAATACGCACTTTTGCAGAACCCGATCAGTGGGAACTTGAAAGTGAAGTAATGAAAGTGCACCAAAAAGCTTCAACGGGCAACTCTCTTATAAAGAAATATATGGATATGTATTATAATGAGCCCAGCAATTTTGAGGATTTTGTTTATCTGGGACTCGTTATGCAGGGCAACGGAATGGAGGAGTCGGTTGAGGCTATGCGCAGAGGCAGACCATATTGTATGGGTGCTTTATATTGGCAGATAAACGATAGCTGGCCGGTTGTATCATGGTCGAGCATCGACTATTACAACAACTGGAAAGCCCAACATTACAGAATGAGAGATGTTTTTGCCCCTCTGGCTTTGGGTGTTGAGTCGAAAGATGGCAAACTCAACTACTATACCATGTCCGATTATCTTCAGAATACAAATAACCTTAAGCTTACAGTGAGGGTTATCGACTTCTCAACTGGTGTAAAGAAAAAGTTTACAGAGGTTGTAAGTGCTAAGGCTAATGACAGCAAGATTGTAAAATCGTTTAACATAGCCGATTTGGTAAGTGAAGACGAAAAAGCACACACTATGATTAATGCTTATCTTACAGATAGTAAGGGAAGAGTAATTTCACAGAAAGATCATTTCTTTTATTGGCCAAACAAGCTTGAACTACCCGAAACTGAGGTCAAGACCAGTATAAAATATGCCGATGGTGAATATAAAGTTACTTTATGGAGCAGCAAACTTGCCAAGGATCTGTTTATTGAGATACCAATTCTGGGAGCGCAGTTTAGCGACAATTTCATCGACCTGCTGCCTAATGAGAAAGTTACTGTAACTATAACTTCGCCCGAACTCAAAAAGGCCGATAAAACAGCTATAACAGTTAAACACGTAAGGGATACATACTCTAAATGACGGATAATAAAAAAAGCTTATCAATACTGCTTGTTGTTGCCATTACATCATTTATGGGCACTTTTTTAGTGTCTGCAGTAAATATTGCTTTACCCTCAATTGAGCACGACTTTTCGCTATCGGCTTTAGAGCTAAGCTGGATTATAACCTCATTCATACTCGGTATGGCTCTCTTTATGATGCCATCGGGTGTGTGGGGTGATAATAGCGACAATAGGAAGCTTTTTAAACTGGGACTTATCATTTTTACTTTAGCATCAGCTATCTGTTTTGTTGCACCTAATGGAACCTGGCTTATTGCAGCACGATTTCTGCAAGGTATAGGCACTGCATTTACCGGAACAACCGGACAGGCAATTCTTGTATCTTCATTCCCGCCTGAAAGAAGAGGTCGCGTATTGGGCATCTCAGTCTCTGCTGTTTATACAGGACTGGCTTTGGGCCCCCTCTTAGGTGGAATAATTACTCAGCACTTGGGCTGGCGTCTTCTTTTTATGATAGCGTCAATCTTTGGTGTGTTCACTTATATCATTTCGTCTATTTACTTAAAGAGCGAAAAGAATAAAAGTAGGGTTTCTAATAAAAACGACTGGCCTGGCACAGTTTTGTTTATGACTGGTTTAACCACTCTTGTATACGGTTCATCTCAAATTCCGTCTGTTACCGGATGGACATTAATGGCTATTTCTCTCTTGCTGATTTTACTGTTTTGGAAGATTGAGAGTAGAGCCGAAAATCCACTGCTCAACACATCGCTGTTCACAAAAAACAGACTGTTTACCTACTCCAACCTTTCGGCTCTGATAAACTATACTGCTACATTTGCTATTGTATTTTTTCTTAGTCTATATCTGCAAAAGATTCAACAACTTTCGCCCCGCGAGGCAGGTGCAGTAATTATTGCACAACCTGTAATGATGGCTATATTCTCACCTATAGTGGGGCGGTTATCCGACAAAATACAACCGCGCTATTTTGCAACTATGGGCATGGCAATGTGCTCAACGGGACTTGCTTTTTTTGCATTTCTATCGCACGATACGCCAATATCATATATAGTGGGAGTACTTATCTGGGTAGGTTTGGGTTTCGCCCTCTTCTCATCGCCAAACATGAATACAATAATGAGTTCTGTTGAGCGCAGACAATATGGACAGGCATCAGGACTAGCCTCTTCCATGCGTGTATTTGGTCAGATTATCAGTATGAGCATCATAACCCTTCTGATTTCAATAAACTTCGGTAGTCAGTCGGTTGAAGCAGTACCCGACGAGCTATTTTTAAATGCTTTGAAGTGGGGATTTATAATATTCGCATTAATCGGCATACCGGGAATCTACTTCTCTTTTTTCAGGGGCAATGTTAAGAAATAGGTTATACTTTATCAAATTACATTACATTATTTAGTACCCTATTTCTTTAGTTCCTTTTCATAAATTCTTATCCAATCATCTACGCTCATTTTTCTCATTAATTCGCCAATGAGCTCATATGGTATATTGTTGATATTTTTAAATTTTATACAGCTTTTACCCATATCTAGTTTTTGCTTACAATGTTTTGGATACTCTTCAACGAACCATTCCAATAATTTTGAATTGGAATAAATGCCCATATGATACAAATTGATTGAGTTTTTTTGTGAAGCAATAGAAGCAAATGGCAGTGGTTCGCTAGGGTTGCAATGATAACCCGAAGGATATATTGTATGTGGCACAACATATCCCAACATACCATAACTAATTGCTGCTTCAAAACCTTCTGGCAGATTTTTCATAATAATACTATGCAGTTTATTAAATGGTTCAACTCTTTCGTCGGGCAGGTTTGTCAGAATCTCATTCACCGTTTGTTCATTTGCTTTCATCTATATCAATACTACGAAGTTATTGGTAAATCAAAAACTATAACGAATTTGCAGGCAATTCAGTTTTCTCTTTTTGAGGTTATGTTATGTAAATAGTTTAACCGAGAACTACCAACTCCTGCATATCCTTATGTTTCCCTTATGTTTTCTATATGTTTCCCTTATATTCTCCTTATGTTTTAATAAGGAGGGGCAGGAGTTGGCAAAGAGTATGCATATAGGTTAGAAAAAATATTTATTGCAATCGTTTTATTGAAATAGAGCACTAGATCTTTTATTGTGGAATATAGTAAATGAAAAATTATTATCTTTGCATCTTCAAATAAAACAACAATTTATCATTATAATGGCAAAGGTATTGAAAGAGCTCACTCCAAGGAGCACAGATTTCTCGCAATGGTATCAGGATTTGGTTATTAAAGCAGATATGGCTGAGAATTCGGCCGTAAGAGGTTGCATGGTAATAAAGCCGTATGGTTACGCTATATGGGAGAAGATGCAGCGTCAGCTCGACGATATGTTTAAGGAAACCGGACATATGAATGCCTACTTCCCTCTTTTTATTCCAAAATCTTACCTGAGCAGAGAAGCAGAACATGTGGAAGGCTTTGCCAAAGAGTGTGCAGTAGTTACTCACTACCGTTTGAAAAACGACCCTAATGGAGGTGGTGTTATTGTCGACCCTTCGGCCAAACTCGAAGAAGAGCTGGTGGTTCGTCCCACTTCAGAAACAATTATTTGGAGTACTTATAAAAACTGGATTCAGTCGTATCGCGACCTTCCTCTGCTTATTAATCAATGGGCCAATGTTGTGCGTTGGGAAATGCGTACAAGGTTGTTTTTAAGAACTACCGAATTTCTTTGGCAAGAGGGGCACACTGCTCACGCAACTAAAGAAGAGGCTGTTGAAGAGACAGAAAGAATGATTAATGTATACTCTGAGTTTGCTGAGAAATATATGGCAATGCCGGTTGTTAAAGGGTTCAAGTCTG
>CAYZHS010000170.1:0-4467 GCA_964478295.1 uncultured Proteiniphilum sp.
ATTCCTCGTTTTGTAAAAGGTTCTCTACTCCCTTTAAAAAATGATTTTTATTTTCCACAGTAATCCTTTTTATTTATTTAACGTTGCAAATAAATTTTCGTGGACACTAAAATGTAAAAAAATAAAAAATTAACAGTTTGACACTATAAAATCAAAACTGATACATCGAAAATGTTGTAAATTATAAATAATTTCAGATAATCCTCCAGAGCAGATTTAAAGCTGTTAGAAGGGCTGTTTTTTCTGGAATATTCTCTTCTGAAGCCAGTCTTCTAAGTTTATCCATTGCTCTGTAAAGTAGTTTTCGTGCAGACTCCTCATTTATATTTAAAATGTCTGCAATTTCTTTATGTTGAAGTCCTGCTACATACTTCAGGTAAACCGCCTCTCTCTGATTTGGGGTGATGTTTTTCAAAAGCTTACCTACTTTTTCTTTTATTATGATAGCTGTCTCTCTTTTAATAATATTGTCTAGTACGGTAATTTCTAGTGCAAAATTCTCAGAAATATTATCTATATTGCTATGTTTATTCTGGTCTTTTCTTGCAAAGTCTACAAGTCTGTTCTTAAATGATCTGAAGATGTAAGGTGTGATGTTTTCAATGTGCGATAAACTTTTCTTAGAAAGATAGACTTTGATGAAAACATCCTGTATTGCATCTTTGCAACTATCTCTTTGAAACCCAAGACTCATTCCATAGGCAAAAAGGCCATCCACCACATTATTATATATGGTCGAAAAAGATTCTTCATCTCCATTCTCTATAAATCTTGCCCAATTTTGCGCAGTTGTATCCATTCTCTATATAGTCGTTTTAAGACTAATATGAACAAATAAACATATTTTTTTCTTTAAATGCAAATATATATTAAGTAAAGATAATTTATATTACAATGCTGTCTGTTTCAGTTCATCAATAAGTTCTACAAACTTATTAAATTTTTCTTCCAGCAGATCTTTATGTTTCAAACCATTAATAAGATGTTTAGGAATAGAATTATAGCCAAATTTTGCACCTAAAATACTTCCTGCAATACAACCATTAGTGTCGGCATCACCACCTTCGTTTATAACTGAGATAAGTCCCTTCTCAAAATCTTTTGCATGAAAATAAGCCCATAAACCTGCTGAAAGTGCTAAAAGTGTATAGCCTATTACTCCTTCTTCGTCGAGGTGTAAATTTCTTATATCACTTTGAGCTGCTTGTTCAATATAGTAAATCATTCGGTTATCGTACTTATCTCCAATTTCTATTAAATCCTTCAGAGTTAATATTCGGTTTTCATTTATGAGATTGGCAATAAGCAGTGTTGTAATTATGCATGAACCTACGCATCTTGGATCCCAGTGAGTTACCTTTGCAATTTTTGCTGTATTAGATATTACGTTGTCATAATTCCAAAACTCAAAAGCACCAATTATAGAAGTACGCATTATAGCACCATTAGCAGCAGATTCACGTTCAGATTCTTTCCATATTTCATAAGAACATTTATATGGATCCTCTAAAAAGTTGGGATTTGAAACAACATTGCTAACTGTAACTCCGATATCTACAGGAGAGTTTTGTGCCCAAACATATAACTCTTTAGCAAAAGCATTCTCATCAACAGCTTTTGTTTTTAAAATTGAATTGCAAATACACAAAAATTGATCTGTATCGTCGGTCCATTCTCCAATTTCCCACTGTTTTCGGAAAGAGTCGTGAATTATTTGTGAAAAGTTAGTAAGCTTATCGGGATAATAAACCTTTACCTGTTTTTTGTTCATAAATTCAGCACCTAATCCCAAAGCATCTCCAATTGCCTGACCAAAGAAGAGGCCTTTAATTTTATCTTTTTGTTGTGTAGTCATAGCTTTTATATTTATAAATGTCCTAAATTACATAATTATTCTCAATCAATTATATTTTATCAAAAAATATAATGTCTAAAAATTAATTTCATTTTAAATACAACTTAAGTTATATCCTTTGGTAGATTTTGTTTTTTAATCTTCGTTTCGCATTCACTAATGCTGTCTGATTACATAAACTAAGTAAATTGATATAAACCAGTTGAAGCATAATATACTATCTTTATATTTTTAATAAGTTATCAAAAACTACAAATTATGAAATCAGGATTATTGATTTCCTTCATTATACTTTCAGTTCTTTCTTTGTTTTTCTCATGTGAAGAAAAAGATCTGTTTATTAACGTTACAGAGGTATCGATTGATAAAAACTTTATAACAATGGTGGAGGGTAATGTAGAGAAACTAAATGCTGTAGTAACCCCTTCGGATGCTACTAATAAAATAATTAACTGGACTTCAAGTAACGAGTCGGTTATCACTGTTGATGAAAACGGCTTGTTAACCGCAATTAAAAAAGGTAGTGCAATTGTTACTGCTACTACAGAAGATGGCAATAAAAAAGCTATGAGTAATATTACAGTTAAGGAGAACTGGATTTCGCTCTCTGAGAATGTAATAGAGTCTGCCATATCGGGAGGAATATTCGATATAAAAATATCTTCAAGTAATAGCTGGAGTATAATATCTAAACCAGAATGGACTTCTGTTACTCCATCCAGTGGTGAAGGGACGCTTGAAGACTCAACCTCAATCAAAGTTTCAGTAACTCCAATTGGTGCTGCTACTCTTTCACGTTCGGGTGGTGTGATTTTTAAACTTAATAATAGGGAATATGCCGATACGCTCATAATTAATCAGTATAACCACTCGTTTAGTGATGGGGCATATGAAACTATTCAGAGTTCATCAGTAGGTGATGGAATAGACTTGGTGTTTGCAGGTGATGGCTACACTTTAGAGGAGGTTATAAAGGGTAAATATAAAAACAATATGCTCGAAGCAATTGAGCACTTTTTTAATATTGAACCATATAGGACTTACAGAAATTATTTTGATGTTCATATTATTTATGCTTTTTCTCAGGAAAGTGGAATAAGCGATCATAATAACACAAAAAACACGAGGTTTTCATCTAAATATGATTCTGCCAATTCCACAAGAATGAGTGTTGATCATGAAACAAGTTTTGAATATGCACTAAAAGCACCACTTAGTTCAGATTTAACAGAAACATTGATGGTTATAATTACAAATAGCACGAGGTTTGCCGGAACTAACTGGACCTACTCCGACGGGAAATCAATATCTGTTGTTCCTGTAACAAACCTACCGTATCCAAACGATTTTAGAGGCATAGTGCAACATGAAGTTGGAGGACATGGATTTGGCCGACTCGGAGATGAATATGTTGAATATAATACAGAAATACCCACTGCAGAAATTGCTGAACTAAAAAAGTGGCAAGAATGGGGCTACTTTCGCAATGTTGATGTAACTAATAACACTGATATAATCTTATGGAATCATATTATGGCAGATCCTGAATATTCATATGTTGGTGCTTATGAAGGAGGATTTACTTATAAAACTGGTGTGTGGCGTTCCGAATCCTCTAGTATAATGAACAATAATATTTCTTATTTTAATGCTCCAAGCAGAGAGTTAATTGTGAAACAGATTAAAAGGCTGGCAGGAGAGACTTTCTCTTATGAGGAGTTTAAGAGTAAAGATGTAAGAGAAACCCAAGCGTTAACTCGTTCTGCTGCAGAATCTACTGAAGAAGAACTTAGACTACCTCCACCAATATTAATTAGGGTTGAATAGTTAATAGTTAAGAAAATAGCAACATATAGGTATTGTAATGAGAACGTGCTAAGACTATTTTTGCAATTAGAATCATTAAAAATCGCAGCATAATATGGAGGATAAAAGTAAAAATACAACATTTGCAAGTCTCGATCAGGAGAAGTTGAAAAAGATGTTGGAAATCAAGCATCTGTATGATAACAATCTGCTTGAGTTAGAAGAAGCCAAAAGGCGTATGAAAGTTGAAGTTGGCAGAATAACTCCTGAAGAGTATGCCGCGGCCGAGCAATTGTTGATGGATGAAGATCCCGACGAGTGTCGTAATGAAGATGTACGCACAATGATGGATGTCTTTGATGGATTGTTTGTTAACGAAGAGCAAACACTTCCATTTGGGCATACAATTGACGCCTATCGTCGCGAAAACCAAAAGATGAAAGAGTTGCTCACCGAAGCCGACGAGTTGGCTAAAAAGCCTTTTATACTCAATCCTTGGCTTGAGTTAACTGAGAAAATGGTACAGTATAAAGTACACTTCAGCCGTAAGCAAAATCAACTCTATTCAGCTCTAGAAAGAGAGGGATTCGACAGACCAACCACCACCATGTGGGTATATGACGATTATATACGCGATGAAATTAATGATGCATGGGAATTACTAAATAAAGAGAATGTTGATGTTGACGCCTTTCTAAACCTATATAAAGAAATTGCAGTAGATTTAAGAGATTTGATGGAGAAGGAAGAGATGATTTTATATCCTACTTCATTAAAATTGATATCTGAAGAAAAAATGGAAGAGT
>CAYZHS010000171.1:0-4428 GCA_964478295.1 uncultured Proteiniphilum sp.
TATATATTGTAAAAATCTAATGTAAACCACATTTTGGTTAAATTTAAAACATGATGTAATCCCTGAGTATATTGCCTGGGGATTTTTTTTATAAATCTGATATTATTTACATTTTATGAGGGCAAAAGAGTACCTTGAGATCAACAAGGAGAGGATCTTATATTATGATATTGTGAGAAGCGCAATAGATGCACTGAGTCTGTTGCGCAATAATAAAAGCAAAACGGAGGAGTATTTCAACAGGTATCTTTTTTCAGATGCCCGGTATCTGGCACAAAAGAAAGATTTTGTGCTGCGAGAAGGAGAGGTTGATAACAATTATGTCTATGATGTGCGCATCTCTATAATGAATGCGGTCTGTTGCGACGAATCATTTATATTCACATACAATATTATATTGATGCAGATGAACGAGTATTACGATCTTATCCCCCTTAATTTCTGTGAGATAAAAGAGATAAATTGCAACACAATTGTCAATATAGAAAACATTTGCAGGAGATATAAAGAAAATTATCCAAAAAGCAATCTGATGGGTTTTCTGCATGATGATGATAACAGCCGGTATTTCGAAAGCAGACTAACTGAGATCTGTAAGGATGAGAGTTGGTGGCTGGAAGCATTTAACGAAGCTTACTCTATTTTTGATAAAATGCGACTGATTCTTCATATGCCTTTTAAAGCTCAGCTGCTTATTACAGAGTATGAGAATGAGGATAAGGATTTAGAAAAAGCAGTAACTGATATAGTTGCTTATTTAGTGGAGGGTTACGACTACGACCTTAATGAAAAACAAAAGAAAGAGATAACGCTGCTCTCAAAAATGATAAACGCACATTTCTCGAAGTTGAAGAGAAAAACAGATAATGATAGAATAAGCGAACTTGAGAATTTACTTAAAGAGAAGGATAAAATTATTGAAAGTAAAGATAATACCATTGAGTCTTTAAAAAGAACTAATGAATCTAATGATAGAACTATTGAAACCCAAAATCAGGATTTAGTTGCTTTGAACCACGAAATTGCAAACCTCAAAAAAGAGATGTCGAATAGAGGTCTTACTATTTCACAGCAAAATATCTTCTTTTACTACTTGTTTAATGAGTTGGGTATAACGTTCGATAATTCGAAGAAAACCGACTGGGCAAAGCTTATCAGTACATTAAATGGAAAAAACGAAGAGAATATAAGAAAAGCTTTAAGTATAAAATTTGATGATGCTGCAACTAAAAACGATATGAA
This sequence comes from uncultured Proteiniphilum sp., assembly GCA_964478295.1. GTDB lineage: Bacteria > Bacteroidota > Bacteroidia > Bacteroidales > Dysgonomonadaceae > Proteiniphilum. The sequence continues at coordinate 1,243 of CAYZHS010000171.1, forward strand.
GTTAATTGCAGAAATGGTAAGTGATCTGTTGCCGGATATTACTCAGCAAATATTAAACGATATAGGTTAAGTGTTGTTGCATATGGTTAAATGATATTAAATATAGGCTTTTGTCCTGTGGTTTGTCCCCACCCACCACCCACCCACGGCCTGAATCGTGTTGTATATTGCCATTATTAATTTAATGGAGGAGGTAATATGAAAAAAACATCTTTAGACGAATGGCCCGATTGGATAGATTCGTACGACGTGACAACAAAAATGCGTATTTCGCCGCGTACCTTGCAGCGATGGCGTATAAGCGGTATGATTCCCTACTCGCGTGTGAATGGGAAATGTTATTACAGGAAGTCGGATATAATCGACCTGCTTAATAAAAACATCAACAACAAGAGAGGGGGCAGGGATGAGTAAGGTTACGTTTGGCGAGCTGCTGGAGATGGATCTGAAGGATTTTAAGGATCAGTTTGGCGAGATTGTAAGAGAGAAGCCTAAGTTTAAACTGAAGCACTCTGAGGTGCCCGATTATCTGATCGACAAGTTGGAGGAGGTGAATTTCAATAGCGAGGTGAAGCATTACAGCTCCGACGAGAAGATCACTATAAAGCATTATCAGATTATTTGCGTCGACGAGCTGCTGCAAGCGGTGCAGCGTGAGGGGTATGGGTTGTGTTGCCACAACGATTTTGTGTATCTCTATAATGGTGAGTACTGGAGTAGGTTTCAGAATTGTGCGTTCGAGAAGTTTATAAGCAATGCGGCAATAAAGATGGGGGTTAGTCCATTTCAAGCCGGTCATTTCTCTTTTATCGAACAGCTAAGCAAGCAGTTTATGTTTGCTGCGGCGCGACCCGAGATTGAAGAGATTAAGAAAAGCAACGATAAGGTGCTGATAAATCTTCAGAATGGCACGTTTGAGGTTGATGGTTCGAAGATGGGGTTGAGGGAGCACGACAGGGAGGATTTCCTGACCTACCAGCTGCCGTTTGCTTATGATGAGAATGCGGTTTGTCCAATTTTTGATGAGTATATCAATACGGTGCTTCCCGACAAATCGGCTCAGAAGGTGCTTGCCGAATATTCGGGCTACCTGTTTGTGAAGACATCCAGGTTGAAGTTAGAAAAAGCACTTATATTATATGGTGCAGGCGCAAATGGTAAGTCGGTCTTCTTCGAAATCTTAAATGCACTTCTGGGGGGTAATGCAAATGTGAGCAACTTCTCGCTGCAGAATCTAACCAACGAGAGTGGATATTATCGTGCAATGCTGGGAGGTAAGCTGGTTAACTATTCGAGCGAGATAAATGGTAAACTCGACGAGGCAGTTTTTAAGCAGCTGGTTTCGGGTGAGCCGGTGGATGCGCGTTTGCCATACGGTGAGCCGTTTACGGTTACAAACTATGGCAAGATGATATTCAACTGCAACGAGCTTCCCATTACGGCCGATCATACCAATGCATTCTTCAGAAGGTTTCTTATTATTCCTTTTAATGTATCGATACCCGAAGAGGAGCAGGATAAGCATCTGGCAAATAAGATTATTGCCAACGAGCTGCCCGGAGTGCTAAACTGGGTGTTGGAGGGGTTGAAGCGACTGCTTAGTCAGAAGAGGTTTACAGATAGTAGTGCGGTGGAGAATTCGCTTATGAATTATCAGAGGGAGAGCGACTCGGTAGCTTTGTTTATCGATGAGATGGGGTATGAAACTTCTGCTACCAGTTTTGTGGCGGTTAGTAATATCTATAAGGAGTATCAGAGATTTTGTATTAATGGAAACTTTTTTGCAGTTACCATGAAAAACTTTGCCAACCGCTTGCGAAACCTGGGATATATTGTTGTTAGAAGAAATTTCGGGATGGCTGTAAATTTAAAAGATGTTGAGAAAAATGCTACACTTCCTACACCTCCTACACTTTTGTAAAAAATTGAATGTTGAACAAATTGTTCCTGCATATCTCCTGTAAACGTTTACAGCACATCTATAGAGAGAATTTAAAATTTCATCAGAAAAACCCGAAAGTGTAGATGGTGTAGCAAGTGTAGGAAAAATCTCAAACTTATTGTAAAAAACAGTTCATATTTCTTTAGGATTAAGATGATTTTATGAAAGAAAAAATTTATTGAATTATGTTGAACTTTAAAAGGCCATATTTAGAACCATATCGAGGCAGAACAACACGGCATGCTTGTCCATCTTGCAAACAGCCAAAAGCCTTTACCCTTTATCTGGACGGGAATACGGGGCGACCGATCAATGGGGCGGTGGGTAGGTGCAACAGGGAGGTTAAATGTGGTTATCACTATACTCCTAAGCAGTTTTACGAGAATAATATTGCTCAATATCAAACGAGTAGGAGCTTAAAGGAAACTAATCAGAATGATCAGAAAACCTCGTTGCAAACTGTTCTGTTTTCAAAGCAGCAGGAGTTCGATTTTATTCCGCATAAGTTTGTGGTCGACTCCACTTCGTACAATTCTAACTTCATAAAGTTTCTGTGCAGCTATTTTCCAACGGAGAGAATTAATGAGGCGATGGACAATTATGCATTGGGTGCAACGCGCAACCGGAGGGTTATATTTTGGCAGATTGATATGAATGGCAATGTGCGTACTGGAAAGATTATGCAGTACAACCCATCCACCGGCCGACGTGTGAAGGGTGGGTATGGGGGTATCGACTGGGTGCATAATATTCTTAAGAAGAGAAACCCGATGATGGCTAACTTCAGGCTTAGTCAATGTTATTTTGGCGAGCATCTGCTTAGGATTTATCCTAAAAAGCCGGTTGCTATTGTGGAGGCCGAGAAGACCGCTGTGATTGGGAGTATGATTCATAAGGATTTTATTTGGCTGGCTGCTGGTAATTTGCAGGGACTAACTCCGAGGAAGTCGAGGGTTCTTGCCGATCGTGATGTTGTGCTTTATCCCGATGCGGGGTGTTATGAAAAATGGACCGAGAAGCTTGCCAGGTTAAGCCGGTCGATACGTTTTAAGGCGGGTGTCTCCAGTCTGATTGAGAATCATGCTACTTCGCGGCAGTTAGACGATGGTTATGATATTGCCGACTATATCATTGATGAGTTGTCGGAGTCGACCTGTGAGGAGATTGAGAGCTCTTTCAGGGCATCAAAGGCTGAGGGTGTTGAGGGTAGTGATGTATCATCAAAATCAGATGAAAATGATGAT